>JBBROT010000086.1:0-11007 GCA_038229155.1 Bryobacterales bacterium
TGGCCTTTCTGGCTGGGGTGAAGTGACTGCCGGAGAGAACCCGTTATATAACGAGGAATCGACCGGTTCGGCATGGCCTATCGTTCGGGATTATGCGGCTCCGAGATTGTTGAGGCGCACACTTGAATAGGCGCGCGACACGGCACCGCTGACGGCCCACATTCGCGGCCACAACATGGCGCGCGGCGGCCTGGAAGCGGCCGTCTGGGATCTGGAAGCGCGGCAGTTGAATCTGCCTCTCTGGAAGCACATCGGCGGCGGCGCGCGCCGTGAAATTCCGTGTGGCGTCTCCATCGGCATTCAGGATTCCGTGGAGCAACTGCTCGAAAAAATCGCGCTCGAACTTGCGGCCGGCTATCAGCGCATCAAGATGAAAATCAAGCCCGGCTGGGATGTGGACGTGGTGCGCCAGGTGCGCGAACGTTTCCCCATGATCAGGCTGATGGTGGACGCTAATTCAGCCTACACTCTGGCCGACACCGCTTTGCTAAAGCAACTGGATCCCTTCCATCTGATGATGATTGAGCAGCCGCTCGCTCACGATGAAATTTTGGATCACGCCACATTGCAGCGCGAACTCGCGACGCCCATCTGCCTGGACGAATGCCTGCGCTCGGCGCACCAGACTGAACAGGCGCTGCGTCTGAACGCGGGGCGCATTGTGAACGTCAAGCTGGGTCGTGTGGGCGGGTTTCGCGAGGCAACGCTGGTGCATGACGTGGCGTTGAAAGCGGGCGTTCCCGTATGGTGCGGCGGCATGCTGGAAGCCGGCATAGGCCGCGCGCATAACATTGCCCTCGCGACGCTGCCGAATTTCGTGCTGCCCGGAGACGTCTCCGCAAGCTCGCGCTATTGGGCGCGCGACATCATCGAGCCCGAGGTGACAGTTTCGCCGCAAGGCACAATCGCCGTCCGCGATGAACCCGGCTTCGGCTATGCCATCGACCACGATTTTCTGAAGCACGTGACCGTTCGCGAGGAAGCCGTCGTTTGATTCTCTATACGCTGATCGCGGTGATGGTGCTGCTGTGGAGCGGAAATTTCATCGTCGCCAAGGTGGCCTTGCGTGAGTTTCCGCCGCTGCTTCTGATGGGCATTCGCTCCATCCTGGCGGCCCTGATAATTCTTCCGGTCTATCTGCTGAGGCCACGCGCGCGGCTTGGCCGGCGCGATGTTGTGCGGCTCATCTTCATCGGCATCTTCGGCGTCGCGCTCAACCAGCTTTTCTTTGTGGTCGGCATTTCGTCCACCACCGTTGCGCATGCGGCTCTCATGCTGGGCCTCACTCCCGTTCTGGTGCTGCTGATTGCGGGTTCGCTCAGAATGGAACGCATCACGCTGTCGAAGGTGGCGGGCATGGGCGTCGCGATTTCGGGCGTCGCCATCCTGCAGACCACTCACGTTGGCGCGCCCTCCGCTGTGGGCGATGGCTTCATTTTTCTCGCGTCCCTGACCTTCGCCATATTCACCGTAATGGGCAAGCGCTCCGCGGCGAAGTACGATGCCATCACGGTGAATACGTTTGCCTATGTCGGTTCCGCAATCGTGCTTCTGCCGCTCACCATCAGCCAGGCGCGCACCACTCCGCTGGCCGGCATTTCACTCACGGCTTGGGCTTGCCTGCTCTATATGGCCGCCTTCGCCAGCGTGCTCTGCTACGTGATTTATTATTATGCAATCAGACGCTTGGCCCCTTCTCGCGTCTCGGCATTCTCTTATTTTCAACCGCTGCTGGCTTCGCTGATGGCTGTGTTTTGGCTGGGTGAACACTTGAGCTTGTCGTTGATCGCGGGCGGAGCGGTAATTTTTGCAGGCGTCATTCTGGTGGAGCGCGGATGAAGAAAGTGGTGCTGGTGACCGGCGCGGCGAAGCGCATTGGACTCGCGATCGCGGATCGCCTGGAGCAAGAGGGATGGCTGGTAGCGCGGCACGGTCACACGTCGGGAGAATTTCAAGCCGACTTGGCGCGCGTGAGCGAAATCGAAACGCTGTTCGACCAGGTGCTGGAACGGTACGGGCGCATCGACGCGCTGGTGAACAACGCGGCCCGCTTCACCAGGTTCGATCCGCTGGACATCACTGAAGCCGATTGGGATCACATCCATTCCGTAAATTTGAAGGCCGTGTTTTTCTGCTGCCAGCAGGCCGCAAAAAGGATGCCAGATGGCGGCAAGATCGTGAACCTGAGTTCGCTGGGAGGGTTGCGACCGTGGGCCGATCATGCGCACTACTGCGCCTCAAAGGCGGGAGTGATCATGTTGACTAAGGCGCTGGCGAAAGCGTGGGCACCGCGCATTACCGTGAACAGCGTGGCTCCGGGCGTGATCCCTTTCGGCTCGAGTGACGAGCGCATTGAGCGGCTCATCGAACAGGTGCCGGCGGAGCGGGGCGGGGAAGGCGATGAAGTGGCAAGAGCCGTCAGTTTTTTCCTGACGGCTCCCGATTACATTACCGGCCAGATACTATCCGTGGCCGGCGGTCTTGGACTTTAACGCGGCGCTAGAACGTAAACAGCAGCGTACCTGGCGCGGGCTCCACGGGCACATCGCCGACGGGAACCAGTTGTTCTTCCAGCTTGCCTTCAATCGCCACAGGCGAGCCCACCAACCGATAGTAGATCCCGGTGTCGCCGAGATACACCTCCAGTTCGCCGGGCCGCGGAAGAGCGCCCTGAATCAGCGCCTCCGACAGGGGGTCTTCAATATACTTCTGCAACGCGCGCCGCAAGGGACGGGCACCGTAGCTGCGCTCCGCGGAAGTCTTTTCGAGAATGTACCGGGCCGCGTCCGTGGTGAGCCGGATGCTGATCTGCTTCGAGACAAGATTGATATTGATCTGAGCCACCAGCAGATCGATAATGCGGATCAAATCATCGTCGGTCAGCGATGTGAAGAGAATGATGTCGTCCAGCCGGTTCAAAAATTCCGGGTTGAACGCACGCTTTACTTCACCGCGAACCATCTCTTCCAGCTTGCCGGGAATGCCTTCGATCGCCGGTGCCTGGAACCCCAGGTGACCGCGCTTTTCAAGGAAGCGCGCGCCCAGGTTGGAGGTCATGATGATGATCGCGTTCTTAAAATCAACAGTATTGCCGAGCCCATCGGTAAGCTGGCCGTCTTCGAAAACCTGCAGCAGGATGTTGAAAATATCCGGATGCGCTTTTTCAATTTCATCCAACAGAATGATGCAATACGGGTTGCGCTTCACGCGCTCCGTAAGCTGGCCGCCTTCTTCGTAGCCGACATAGCCGGGAGGCGATCCGATCAGCTTCGAAACGGAATGCTTCTCCATGAACTCCGACATGTCGAAGCGGACCAGGCTCTTCTCGCTACCGAACAGGAACGAAGCCAAAGCGCGAGCCACTTCGGTCTTGCCGACACCCGTAGGCCCCAGGAACAGGAACGAACCGGCGGGCCGCGACGACGCTTTCAAACCGGCGCGGGATCTGCGGATGGCCCGGGCCAAAACGGAAATCGCTTTGTCCTGGCTGATGATGCGTTTGTGCAGCTCTTCCTCAATGCGGAGGAGCTTGGTGATTTCTTCCTCTTTGATGGACGTCATCGGCACGCCGGTCCAGCGCGCCACCACATCCTCAATGTCGTCCTTGGTGACTACGCCGGTGGAGGTGTCGTCGAGATTATATTTCTCGCGCAACTGGCGCATGTTTTCGCGCTCTTTGCGTTCCTCATCGGAGTAAAAGCGCGCCTTTTCGAACTCATGGTTCGCGATGGCGTTTTCCATGCGGTGCACGATGAACTTAATGCGCTTCTGGATGTCGGCTAAATCGCTGGGGAGCGTGGTGGCGCGAAGCTTCACGCGCGCGCCGGCTTCATCGATCAGATCGATGGCTTTGTCCGGCAGGTAGCGATCTGGAATGTAACGGCTGGATGTATAGACGGCCGCTTCGATGGCCTCATCGGTGTAACCCACCGCGTGAAATTTTTCGTAGCGGTCTTTGATGCCGAAGAGCACTTTCACGGCATCGCTTTCGGAAGGCGGCGGCACCTTGACGGCTTGAAAACGGCGTTCGAGCGAACGGTCTTTTTCAATGGACTTGCGAAATTCCGCCGGAGTGGTTGCCCCGATGCATTGAATTTCGCCGCGCGAAAGAGCCGGCTTCAGGATGTTCGCCGCATCGAGCGAACCTTCCGCCGAACCCGCGCCCACCAGCGTATGCAGCTCATCGATGAAGATGATGGCGTTCTGATTTTCCATCAACTCTTTCATGATGGTCTTCAGCCGTTCTTCAAACTGCCCGCGGTATTTCGTCCCGGCGACGATCAGCGAAAGATCGAGCGCCAGAATGCGCTTGTCGGCCAGGAAGCTGGGCACGTCACCTTCGGCGATGCGCTGCGCAAGGCCTTCCACAATGGCCGTCTTGCCCACGCCGGGTTCGCCGATCAGCACCGGATTGTTCTTGGTGCGCCGGCACAGAATCTGAACCACGCGTTCCAGTTCGTAATCGCGCCCAATCAGCGGATCGAGCGCATTATCCATCGCCGATTGCGTTAAATCGCGGCTGAATTCCGCTAATAGCGAACTTTCTTTCGGGCGATTGGAGGAAACTTTCTCCGATTGAGACCGCTGCAATTCTTCGCGGATGGTGGAAAGGCGCAGCCCGCGCTCATGCAAAATCTCGGCGGCAAAACATTTTTCTTCGCGCAGCAAACCCAGCAGCAAATGCTCCGTGCCGATATGTTTGTGGCTCAACCGCTCCGCCTCTTCCGCGCCGTAAGCCAGCACGCGTTTGCACTCATGGCTTAGCGGAAGATCGACGGAGGTGGACACCTTCTCGCGGATGGTGGTATGGCCTTCAATTTGTTTTCTGATGGATTCAACCGCCGCATGTGAGCGGAGGAAGCGGTTCGCCAGGGTCTTATCTTCCCGGAGCAAACCGAGCAGCAGATGTTCGGTTTCAATGAATGGGCTGCCGAATTGGCTGGCTTCGTAGCGTGCAAAGAAGATGACCCGTCTCGCCTTTTCTGTGTATCGCTCGAACATAGGTATTTTGACTCTCCTATAAAGATACCTTGCCGTCACATAGGTTGCAAAACTTGCGCGTTTACGCGGGGTGCAGCGCACCGTTTTCCATGCGGAGCACACGGTCGCAACGCGCGGCGAATTGCAGATTGTGAGTCACCAGAATACTGGTCAGGCGGCGAGCCTTGTGCAGGGTATCCAATAGATCGAAGATGCGCTCTCCCGTCGCCGTATCCAGGTTGCCGGTGGGCTCATCGGCCAGCAGCATGGCGGGGTCGCCGGCCAAGGCTCGCGCCAGCACCACACGCTGCTGCTCACCGCCTGAAAGCTCACCCGCGCGATGGTGCCATCGCTTGCCTAAACCGACGCTGTCCAGATGCGCAAGAGCTTTTTCGTGGGCCTGATGCTTGGGGGTGCCGCGGATGAGCAGCGGCATTTCCACGTTTTCGACGGCGGTGAATTCGGGCAGCAGGTAGTGAATCTGCCAAACGAACCCAATTCTCCGGTTCCGGTAATCGGCCAGTTGGGGGTCGGAATATTGGGTCAGGTCCTGGCTTTCAAAAAAAATATGGCCGGCGCTGGCGCGATCGAGACCGCCCAGCAAATGAAGCAGCGTGGATTTTCCAGAACCTGATTCGCCCACAATCGCCACTCGTTCGCCGGGCGCGACCGAGAAATTCAAGTCTTCGAAAATGGTCAGCGGAGCGCCCGCCGATTCATAGGTTTTGCGTAACCTTTCACACCGGAGCATCAACCGTATACTGACACTCCATAGTGCGAACGTGCCAGCCCGGCCGGAGCGCCACTCACGTGCTCCGGCCGGACCGGTTTGTTTAGTTCGCGGTGAAAGGCAGTATGTTGCTGGTGCCCGCCGCGTTTAACACGGACACATTGTGAACGCCTGGCTGGCCAGTGACGGGCATCGTGATGGTGAAGGTCATCTGCGTGGAACTGACCACCACAACATTGCTTTGTGACGCACCCAGACCGGCCAAGCGCACCTTGGTTGACGGGGTAAAGTTCGAACCCACCAGGACGACGTTCACCACGGTCCCCACACTTCCGCTGTTGGGCGTGATGGATGTGAGCACCGGGGCCTGGCTGCTCCCGGTGACGGTAAACGGCACAGTGCCGCTGGTACCCGCGCTGGTGCTAACCGAGACGTTGTACGAAGCGGCGGCGGCACCGATGCCGATGTTCAGAACCGCTGTGATCTGCGTTGCGCTTACCACGGTGACGCCGCTCGCCGTGACACCGGAACCGCTGACGGCAACTGTCGCGCCGGCAATAAACTTCGTCCCGGTCAAGGTGACGTTCACTGAGGTGCCCTGCGCACCGGTATTGGGTGCCACGGAAGAGAGCGTGGGCGCTGTGGGCGTGCTTGCGGTGACGTTAAAGGCCACAGCGCTGCTGGCTCCGGCCGCCGTCGACACCGTTGCGTTATGGGTGCCGACGACGGCGTTGGCCGCCAGAGCGAAGGTAGCAGTGATTTGCGTGGGGCTCACGACAGTTACATTCGAAGGGGCCACGCCCGTTCCGCTGACCGCGACCGTTGCGCCAGCCACAAAGCTGGTACCCGTTAAAGTGACATTCACCGAGGAGCCTTGTGAGCCGGTATTCGGCGAGACCGATGTTAGCGTGGGCGCCGTTCCGGTCACGTTGAAAGTGACCGCGCCGCTGGTGCCATTGGCGGAGGTGACGGTGACGTTGTGCGCGCCCGTTGTGGCGGCCGCCGCGATGGCGAAGGTGGCGGTGACCTGCGTCGCGCTGACCACGGTAAACGCGCTCGGAGTGACGCCGGTGCCGGAAACGGCCACGGTGGAGCCCGCGATAAAGTTCGAACCGGAAAGTGTCACGTTGACCGTGCCGCCTTGCGCGCCTGTGTTGGGCGTGACGGAGGAGAGAACCGGAGCCGTGTTGTTATACGACATGGCGCAGAAACCGCCGGCCGCATTCACCCAGTTTTGCTGGATCAGATAATCCAAACCACCCAGGTTCACGTTCGCCTTCGCGCCGTTTGAGGTGGTGTACATGGTCCCGAACGTCCACGCGCATTTGTCGGCGTTCTCATTGCCGCTGTTGTCATACCAGGCGTTCAGGTTCGGATCGGTCATGGTCTCTTCAAGCTCATGAGTCAGCACTGAGGCCATGCCGTCGGCACCCTTGTCGTTATTGGGGCTAGCGGCCTGGCCGATGCAACCGTTAGGACACTTCACCGCAGCGTTTCCCACGAAAGAGTACTTGATGGGCTGGCCCTTAATGGTGGCTTCGGTATGCCATCCGCAATACTGCGTGCAGAAGCCGGAAGTGGCTGTTACGTCCGTCCATGTCAGCACGAAATAAATGCCCTGAGGATCCAGCGGAAGGCTGCCGGACGGCACAATCGAATTCGACACAATGGTTTGGATCTGCGCGTCGCTCAGATTCGTGCCCTGCGAATAGTTATCGGTGGTCTGACCGGCCAGCGCCACATTGCCGGTGATGAAATTATTCGCGCTATCGTAATAGGTCGAGTTGGTCTGCAGGCGGGGAGAGGAGCTAAGCCCGGGAATCAGATTCGTCAGAATCAGCTTGGAGCTTGGAACCCAACTGCCGTACCAGATCAGGTAAACATTCGGCGTACCCAGCATGACCGGGCCGCCATGGTAAAAAATGCCGTTTCCCGCCGTGCCGGTGACGTTCAGGCCGCGCAGAGCATCCGCATTGATCAGCGTCTTGTGATCCACGCGGGGAAACGGAGAAGTGTTGAGTTCCTGGGAGAAAAGCTGGCCTCCCAAAGTGACAGCGGACAGAGCCGCAAAAATCACCGTCGAAAGAAGACGGTCGTTGGTAGCACGACGCATTAGGGATCCTTAGTTTTTAAGCGCTAAGTGCGCGACAGTACAAAAATCGCCACGCAATTGTGAATTATTTCACAGTACTAGTATTTACACAATACTGGATTTGAATGAGACTTACCTATCTATTCCGTTAACAAGTGCTACAATTTCATGACACAATCGCAACGTTCATCAGCACAACTACACTCAGACTCATGCGCTTTCCGGCCAACTTGCTAGTGTTCTGTCTTTCTGTGTTCTCTCTCACAATTTCTACTGCGGGCCCTCTTGCCAACGCCGCCGACCCCCCCAAGCCGATCGTCCTGAAAGCCGCGCGCCTGTTCGACGGCAAATCCAACTCCTTCGTTGTGCCGGGATTGGTCGTGACCGCGGACGGAAAGATCCTCGCCGTGGGCCCTCAAGCTTCGCTTCCTCCCGACGCGCAAATCATTGACTTGGGCGATGCGACGCTTCTGCCCGGCTTCATAGACGCCCACACGCATCTCTCCGCCGATTACAACGAAGACTGGAAAGGCGCGCTCATCGACGGGCTGCAAAAGCCCATTGCCGAACTGGCGCTGGACGCGATCCCGAATGCGAAAGTCACTCTGATGGCTGGCTTCACCACCGTTCGCGAATTGGGCTCGAGCGATTTCATCGATGTCGGCCTGCGGAACGCCATCCGCGATGGCATTGTACCCGGGCCCCGGATGCAGGTCTCCGTGCATGCGCTCGGCTCCACCGGCGGCCATTGTGACGATCAGGCGGGTTTTCGCTATAACCTTTTCGGCAGGGAATCCAATCTGGAAGTGGGAGTTATTAATAGTCCGGATCAAGCCCGCGCCGCCGTCCGGCTTGACCTGAAATATGGCGCTGACGTGATCAAGACCTGCGCAACGGGCGGCGTGCTCAGCCTGACTGACGACGTGGATACTCCGCAACTCACGCAAGCCGAGTTGGACGCTCTGGTGGATGAGGCCCATGCGCTGCGCAGGAAGACAGCGGCGCACGCCCATGGCGCTAGCGGTGCCATCCGTGCGATTCGCGCGGGGATCGATTCCATCGAACACGGTTCATTTCTGACCGATGAGGCGCTCGATCTGATGAAGGAAAAAGGCACCTATCTGGTTCCCACCTTGATGGCCCCGTACTGGCTGGAGGACCGCCTGGAGCATGGGACTTACTATCCCCCCGCGATCGCCGCGAAAGCGCGCCAGGCTATCCGCGGCATCGATGCGATGATTGCCAAAGCGGTGACGAAGGGAGTGAAAATCGGCCTCGGAACCGATGCCGGTGTCTTCCCTCATGGACGCAACGCGCATGAGTTCGCGCTGCTGGTGAAGGCGGGCATGAGTCCGTTGAACGCGCTGAAAGCGGGCACCAGCGTGGATGCCGAGCTGCTGGGCCTAAGCTCGCTGATCGGGACTTTGGAGAAGGGCAAGTCGGCCGATATCGTCGCCGTGCCCGGGAATCCGCTGACCGATATCACAGCCACGGAGCGCGTGTTGTTTGTGATGAAAGAGGGAACGGTGTATCGCAATGACGCGCGCGGGAGCGTCAAACCATAGGCTCGCGCGTCACGCATTCTTCTTTAATTCCGAAGTATTACCGGGATATTTCTGAAAACCCGGTCGAATATTCTTATTTTTCCTGGCATATATTGAAACCTGGCAGATGCTTATTCAACCCCACGCCGGAGGCCGTGAAGTGAATCCCGGAACCGGAGGCCGCGTTGCCGTGGTGCTGGGGATGCATCGCTCAGGGACCTCCTTGTGCATGAACATTCTCGCCCTGCTTGGCATTCGAATGAGCGCGGATTTACTCCCCGCGAACAAATTCAACGAGCGGGGCTTCTTTGAATCGCGCGAAATTTTGCAATTGAACGAAAGTATCCTGCGCGCCATCGGGTTGACCTGGCATAGCATCCCTCCCTCCGGCTTTCACGAAGACTGGATTGACGATCCCGCCATTGAGGATGCCAAGCAGCTACCTGAACAACAACATCGAACAGGGCCATCGGCGAGTGAAGCAACGGCTTGATCCGATGCACGGATTGAAGAGCTTCAGAACCGCAGCTATCGTGATCGGCGGTATCGAGCTGGCGGAGAAGACCAAGAAGGGCCAGTTCAAAAACGGCAAGCTCGGCGGACCAACGGCGACGATGCCGGAGATCTGGCAAGCTGCCTTGGCTGCGTAGTCGGATGCTCTCTCACTTCAACAGCAAGAAACAGTCCCACTTCGGTCTAATCCTGAATTTGCACCAAAACCCTCAGGCCCTTTTGTTGATTTTTAAAAACAGCATACTCTCGACTGAATGGGCGGACATTTCATCGAGCCGTAGGAGCAGAAGAC
Organism: Bryobacterales bacterium; assembly: GCA_038229155.1. Classification (GTDB taxonomy): domain Bacteria; phylum Acidobacteriota; class Terriglobia; order Bryobacterales; family Bryobacteraceae; genus JALYXI01. The sequence goes on from JBBROT010000086.1 coordinate 10,152, forward strand.
GCAGCAATCCCCTGGCTTCGGTCGCAGTAAAGTTTTGCAGGTACCGCACTCGTAAAAAAACTGGCAAGTATCTGTAGGCATTTCTTCTTGCTTAGAAATGCCGCACTGCGGACATGTCAAAAATGAGTGAAGAACGGCGACGGGGGATAGCATTTCAAGAGGGAGAAGGTCGGGCCCTGCAAACTAGAATGGACATAGGGCCTGGTAGCTACTCTTTAGCGCACAGCCTCGCGCAATACTGTCTCTTCAAAACCCCGGCCAGCACAGCAACCTGCCAGCTTGCCATTAATCACTAGCGCAGGTACGCTTCGGACGCCATGCTCGGGCAGCGCGGGCGGCAATTTCTTCGTCTTGCATGTCACTCAAGATCACCTCGTGTTCCGGACCAACAAGGTTTTTGTCTGTTGCGATCGTATCCCTGCAAGTTTTGCAACCTGCGCTGAAAATCTCAATTGTCTGCTTCATTATGTATCTCCTTATTTGGTGCTTTCTGTATATTTCACTTGAGTCGGAACGCAGCAGGACGGGGCGGTCGCAGCATGGCGTGGCCAATTGTTCCATACGGACGCAACGATGAGAAATCCCACCCCGGCATACACCGCTTGCGTCGTGTCGAAATAAAACTTGCCAATGAGAATCACCGCAGAAGCCATAAGTCCTAACCACAACGGCCCATAACCGTGGCGTCGCGATGCCCGATGCGCAAGTGTGAAGCAAGTGATGGCTAGGAAACCTATCGTCAGCGGTAACAGATATTCTGCAGAGATCAGAAAGCTAAGTGGGGAATGCCCGGAATTCCGTTGAAAGTAACGGCTCTCAGGTAACTCACTTTACGACGCCTTTCTCTTTGTAGCAA
>JBBROT010000087.1:0-11004 GCA_038229155.1 Bryobacterales bacterium
ACGTCCGCCTGAAAGGTTTCCAGTTTCTCAAGAGCATCTCCGCCATCGGTTGCGGTTTCGGCTTGCATGCCCCAGGCTTTCACCATGCCCGCCAGACCGGTCCGCTGGCTGCTCTCATCATCAACAATCAAAATCTTCAGGAGTCGGTCCATGTTTGGGTTCGTTTCGATTTTAACGCTTTGGATATCTGAGATACTCATGGATTGCCTTTTTTTAAGAAACCGCCGCCAGAAGTTCCGGTCAAAAGTTCGCTTGATAACTATATCTCTCTGGCGCCGGACCCCCAGAACATGCTGGACATCTTCGCGGGCGAGTGGGCGTCGAAGTTTCCTCCCGAGTACAAACTGAACGCCGGAATCAACCCGCTGTTCGCAGATACGCGCATCCACTGGATGCTTAGCGAATTAAACGGAGTGGCCGGGATGAAGGTGGTGGAACTGGGGCCGCTCGAAGGCGCGCATTCCTATTTGCTGGACCGCGCGGGAGCGGCATCGGTGCTCGCCATCGAATCGAATCAGCGGGCATTCCTGAAATGTCTGGTTGTGAAGGAACTGCTGGGCATGAGGTCCGTCGAATTCGCGATGGGCGATTTCCGGCAGTACTTCGATCGCACGCCGGCGCGTTTCGACCTGTGCGTTGCCAGCGGAGTTTTGTATCACATGCGCGAGCCGGTGGTGCTGCTGGCGCAGATTGCCGCTCAATGCGACCGCTTGTTCCTGTGGACGCATTACTACGATAAGAAGTTGATTGAGCGCGACAGCAATTTGAGTTCTCGCTTCAACGCCGAGGTGACGCGCACCACTAGCGGTTATACGTACCAGATGTACCGCTACGATTATCAGGACAGCGTGAAGCTTGCCGGCTTTTGCGGCGGCAATGCGGAATTTGCATACTGGCTGACGCGCGATCAACTGATCGGCGCGCTCAAACACTTGGGCTTCAACAAAATTCTTGTGCACGATGAACAGCGGGAGCATCCCCACGGGCCGTGCTTGAACCTGCTGGCAACGAAATGAGCGGCGTCATCCGGCTGACATAATAAGTGTTGGAGCTTACGCTTGATCTCTTCACGCTTGATATTTCTATTTGTTGAGCGCGCGCGGCGGCGGTTCCTCTGGAATGAGGCCATCGCTCAGAGCGCGTTCGCGGCGGCTGTGCTATTCGCGGGCGTGATTCTGCTGCTGCTGGTGGGAACTCAGTTGCTGGATTGGCGCTGGGTGGCGGCTCTGACTGTTGCGGGCGCGGCATTTGCGGTTTATCGAACGCTGACACGTGTTCCCACGCGCTATCAGGTTGCGGTCACGGTGGATCATCGGGCCGGTTTGCACGATGCGCTTTCGACGGCACTTCATTTTGCCGAAGACGGTGCGCGCCGAACGGGCTTGCCTGCCATTCGGGAGTTTCAAAGACAACAGGCGGAGCGGCTGATTCCTTCCATCGATCTGGATACGGCGGTACCCTTCCGCATCCCGCGCGCACTCTATGTGATGGGGCTGTTGGGTCTGGTGGCGTCCAGCCTGTTCGCTTTGCGCTATGGCATACGCCGCAGCCTGAACTTTGACGCGCCATTGACTCGGGTGGTGATGGACGGGTTGGGGCTGCATGCGCCGGAAGACAAGCTTGCGGCCGCAAAGAAGAAGAGCGGCGATGGGAAGCAAATCGATGCGCTGGACGAACAAGGCTTGCCGCTGCCGAAAACTGAACAGAAGCGCGCCGGTGAACTGGATGCTGCTCCGCCTTCCGCGCTTGAAACCGTGGGCGACCCCGACGTGAATAACGAAAAAGCCCAATCCGCTTCCGGCAGTAAAGATGGCAAGGAGAAAGGCGAGGGTGCGGGAAAGGAGGGCGGAGATAAGGGTTCGCCAGAGCAAGCGGAGAACGGCCAGCAGGCGGGCGCGAAGAATGCCGACAGTGCCGCCGGAAGCAAAGAGGGTGCGCCGCAGGGAGAGCCGGGCGCGAGCCAGCAGAGCAGCCAGGGCAACAATCCCAGTTTGCTTTCGAAGATGAAAGAGGCGATGCAGAATTTGCTTTCGAAGGCGAAGCCGCAGACTGGCAATGCCGGGCAGAAGCCGAATGGCGCGCAGAGCCAGCAGAAGGGACAATCGCAGCAGGCGAAATCGGGCGAGAAGGGGTCGCCCGGTGAGAGCAAGGACGGCGGGCAGCAAGACCAGGCGCAAGGGGAAGGCCAGCAGGCGGGCGACCAGGACAATTCCGATAGTTCGCAAGGCAAGGGCAACGGCAAGAGTTCAGAGCAGCAGGCGGCGGCGCAACCCGGCAGCGGCGTGGGCAAGCAGGATGGCGCGAAGGATATTCGGGCGGCGGAACAGAAGGCGGCCATGGGCAAGCTGACGGAAGTGATTGGGAAGCGGTCGGCGCAAGTTTCGGGCGAGATGATGATTGAATCGCAATCGGGTCCGCAGCAGTTGCGAACGCAGTATTCGCGGCGCGCGGCCACGCATACGCAGGCGGGGGGCGAGGTGAATCGCGATGAAGTGCCGGTGGAATTGCAGGGATACGTGCAGCAATATTTCGCGGAAGTGCGGAAGGCGGAGCACTCCGGCACAAGGCCGCGCACAGTTGGCGGCAAGGCGGTTCCGGCGCAATCGCCCAGCGCGTCTCCGGCCACCACAGAACCCAAGTAAACTGTTAGTAGTTCATGGTTCGAGACGGAATTTATTACGCGTTGGCGTTCACGGCGGCGGGTGCGCTGGTAGGGTATGTGGCGGGCCCGTGGTTAGCGCTGCCGCTGTTTTTGCTGGGTGCTTTCTGTGCTTACTTTTTCCGTGACCCGGAGCGGCTGGCACCGGCGGGAAACGTGGCGGTATCGCCGGCAGATGGCAAAGTGGTGGCCGTGGTGGAAGAGAGCGGGGCTGACGGCAAGCGCATGCGGGTCAGCATCTTTTTGAACATCTTCGATGTGCATGTGAATCGCTCGCCGATATCCGGCGTAATCTCCGATATTCACTATTCGAAAGGCAAATTTCTGGTGGCCAGCCTGGAAGACGCGTCCGCGCAGAACGAACAGAATACCGTGACGTTGAGAGGCGACGGCACCACTGTTGTGTTCAAGCAGATTGCCGGGCTGATTGCCCGCCGCATAGTGTTTACGCGCAAGCAGGGCGAGTTCGTGCAGGCCGGGGAGCGCGTGGGGCTGATCAAGTTCGGTTCGCGCGTGGATGTTATTTTCGGGCCCGAATGGCATCTTGAAGTGAAGCCGGGGATGCGTGTTTCGGGGGGTTCGAGCGTGCTGGCGCGCCGCCGGGACCGCGTGGAATCTTTGAAGATGGTGGCCGCGCCGCTCGACGTGGAAGAAGGGCTTCTGTGCCAGACGTAGAAGGGGCCAACCCGGCGGGACCGCGCGCCACGCGTCCGCCTTCGCGCGCCGCCTACGCGCTGCCCTCGCTCTTCACCGCCGGGAATATTTTTTTGGGGTATCTGGCGATTCTGCGCACGGTGCAGGGTTCGCTGCTGGTGTCCGCGCACCCGCTGGAAGCTTCGGAACACTTCATGTTCGCCGCGAAGATCATCGGGCTCTCTGTGCTGCTGGACGGCCTGGATGGCCGCGTGGCGCGCATGACCAACACCACGTCCGCCTTCGGCGCGGAGTTGGATTCACTGGCCGATGCGATCAGCTTCGGAATCGCGCCGGCACTGCTTGGTTACTTCTGGGGAGTGCAATTCGTAGATGGCGGGTTCGGCCCGGTAGCGACGGAACAACTGGCGCGCGCCGGCAAGCTGATCTCGTTTCTGTTCCTGCTTTGCGGCGTGGCGCGCCTGGCCCGCTTCAACGTGCAGAAGAACCCGATGCCCAAGAATCCGGGGCGGCGCGACCGCAAATATTTTGTGGGCTTGCCGATTCCAGCGGCGGCCGGCATGGTGGCTGCCGTGGTCTATTTCGCGGATGGTTATCAGGTCAGCTTCTGGTGGCTGTCCCTGATATGGATAGCTCTGTTGGGGTTGCTGTCCTTTCTGATGGTGAGCACGTGGCGGTACAACAGTTTTAAAGAACTGAACCTGCTGCGGCCGCGTTCGCCGCTTACTGTGGTGCTGCTGGGCGGGCTGATTTTCCTGCTGTGGAATTATTCGCAACCGGTTCTGCTGATTATGGCTACGGCTTACGTGGGCAGCGGAATTGTGATTCGTCTGGGCGGCGCGATGCGGCGTTGGCGTCCCACACGGCCGCCCGAACCGGAGCACCAGATTGGCTGAAACCATTGCGCTGGTGGGGAGCGAATCATTGTTGGGCCGCGAGGTGCGCGATGCGATCGCAGAGAGCCGCCTGGGGAATGCATTGCGTCTGGTGGCGGCTCCTGAAGAGAGCGAAGGCAAGCTGACCGATGCCGCGGGCGAGCCTGCCGTGCTGGCGAAAATGGTTGCTGCCTCTTTCGATGGAGCAAGCGCTATTGTGCTGGCTTGTTCCCCAGAAACATCACTGAAAGTGAATCGATTCGGCACCGGCGGCACACTGGTGGACCTGAGCTATGCGCTGGAAGATTTGCCCGGCGCGCGGCTACGCGCTCCGCTGGTGGAGCCGCACGATTTTCGCGTGCCGCACGATGCCGTGCAGGTGATCGCGCACCCGGCTTCCATTGCGCTCGCGCTACTGCTGGGCCGCATTCATCCGGTGTTCCCGATTGCGCGTACTGTTGCCGTGGTGTTCGAACCCGCTAGTGAGCGGGGGGCTGCGGGCATCGATGAGTTGCAGATGCAGACCGTAAATCTGCTTTCGTTCAAGCCTCTTCCGAAAGCCGTTTACGATGCGCAAGTAAGTTACGCGATGCTGCCGCGATTTGGCGAGGATGCGCCGGTTTCGCTAGAGGAGATCGAGAGCCGGATCGAGCGGCATCTGGCGACATTGCTGGCGAATGGCAGCGGTGCTCCGGTGCCCTCTCTGCGGCTGGTGCAATCGCCGGTGTTTCATGGCTATAGCTTCTCGTTGTGGATGGAGTTTGCGGAACGGCCGAGCGTGGCAGCGATGGAACAGTTGCTGGATGAGACGCCCATCGATGTGCGGAATCAGGATGCGGAGGCCGCGAACAATGTGGGTGCGGCGGGACAGAGCGGCGTGATTGTGGGCTCGATTTTGCAGGACAGAAACAATCCGCGCGCGCTCTGGTTATGGATGGCGGCGGACAACTTGAAGCTGTCGGCGGACAACGCTTTTCAGGTTGTGCAAGAGGTGCTGTGAGACTCGCGATTCTTGTTGCGGCGTTATCGCTTACCGGGTGCGGCTACCATGTCGCGGGCACTACCAATGCGCTGCCCGCGAACATTGCGACGATTGCCGTTCCGGCTTTCGGCAACGTGAGCACGCAGTACAAAGTGTCCGATTATTTGGCGACGGCGGTCACTCGCGAACTGATTACGCGAACCAGGTACCGCATCACTGCGAATCCGGAAGGCGCGGATGCCGTGCTCACCGGCGCGGTGGTGAATTTCGTTTCCTACCCGACGATTGTGGACAACAGTTCCGGGCGCAATACCGCGGTGCAGGTGATTGTGACCGTCACGATCACGCTGCGGGATAAGAGCGGCGCGGTGCTGTTTTCGCGGCCCAACTTCGAGATTCACGAACGCTATGAGATTTCAATTGACCCGCGCAATTACTTCGATGAGAGCGAGGCGGCGATGCAGCGCTTGAGCCAGGATGTGGCCCGTAGCGTGGTGAGCGCGGTGCTGGAAAAGTTCTAAGCGATGACGCCGGCGCAGTTCCTATCGCGCTTGAAGCGGGGCGACATTCCAGCGGTTGCTTTGCTGCTGGGTTCGGAAGCGTATGAGCGGCGGCGGTGCCGGGAAGCGCTGATTGCCGCGCACCTGACGGATGACGAGCGTGAAGGCGGCATCACACAGCACGATCTGTCCGAGGTGGATCTGTCGCAGGTGCTGGATGATGCGCGGTCGCTGTCTCTGTTTACGGCAAAGCGCGTGATACTGGCCGGTTCCGCTGAAGCGGCTCTGCCGCGAACGGCCAAGGGCGATGACGAAGGGGATGAAGGTGCCGGTTCGGGCGCCGGCTTCAAGGAACTGGAAGCTTACGTGGCGAACCCAACGCCTGGCACCACGATCCTGTTCGAATCGTCGCGCTTCGATTGGGAAGGCGACGACAAGAAGAAGAATGAGCGCGTGAGAAAGTTCTTCGCCGCTGTTCCCGATGCGGTGGAACTGCGGCGCTATTCGCCGGAGGAAGCGCGCGGCCTGCTGGATCAGTTGGCGCGGGCGGCCAAGCTATCGCTGGGGCCGGGCGTGGCGGAGGCGCTATCGGAATCGCTGGGCGGCGACGCGGGGCGCATTGCCGTGGAGTTGGAGAAGCTTTCACTGTTCGCGGGCACTGGCGTCGTGACGCTGGAGCATGTGGCTCAATTGATTCCCGATGCGCGGGAGACCACGATTTTTGTGCTGGTGAGCGCGTTGGGGCGAAGGGACAGAACGAAATCACTCGGCATTCTGGACACGCTCTGCCGCGATGGCGAGTATCTGCCACTGGCGCTATCGTTTCTTTCCGGGCAGTTCCGCATGGCGCTAATTGCGAAGGAGGCGAACCTGAAGAGCGCGGGACAAGTGCAGGGGCACTTCACGAAACAGGGGGTGCCGATGTGGGGCTCGCGCGCGGAACAGGTGACGCAGACCGCGACCAAGTTTACGAAAGCGCAGTTGGAGCGCGGCTTGAAGCTGATTTTCGCGGCGGACAGAGACCTGAGGAGCGCGCGGCCCGATGACAGGATTGTGATGGAACGTTTTGTGGTGGAACTGACGGCGGCTTAGCTTTCCGCGCGATGGAATAGCTCTTCCACGGAAACGAACAATTCCGGTCCGGTCGTTCTCAAAACTCCATCGGCGACTTTCCGTTTTTCTCCGGGCGTGTAGATCCAGGCATCTTTGTTTTCCGGGTCTACCATCCAGACGAACTGAACGCCCATAGCGAAATACTCCTGTAAGCGAAGCTCCACGCGGGGTATTCGATCTTCGGGCGAAAGAATTTCGATACAAAGAAAAGGCGGAACCCTGAAAATCCGCTCTTTCGTTTTTCCCAGGACTACGCAAATGTCCGGGATTCGAAATCTGGTAAGCCGCGTTTGGATTCGCTGTTCCGGGAAAACTCTGATACCCAGTGATTGTTCAAAGGCCCCGAGGAGAATGAGGAAAGCGAATTGAAGCCTGCTGTGTGGCTGTTCGCCCAAGTTTCTCGGTTCTATGACACCGTCGACGTAGTCGCAATCCGGCTTGTAAGAGGTGTGAAGGTATTCATCGACCGTGAGGAGAAGAGCGGACGTTGCCATAGCGGCAAAAACCTTCTTAAGCGGAAAGAGCTTTGACTTTCAGGTGGAGATTGGATTTGTAGCGAGCCGCGGTGTTCTTCTTGATGATGCCGAGCTTAGCGGAACGATCAATGACGGAGAAGGTCTTGGGCAGCAGATCGGCGGCACCGGAGGGATCTTTCGCGGTGAGCGCGCGGCGCATGGCGCGGATCTGATGACGCAGACGGGATTTATTCCTGCGGTTTACTTCGGTGCGGCGGGCTTCCGTACGGACGCGCTTGATGGATGAAACGTGATTTGCCATTGTTCTAACAGTAATGTAGTGTAGCACGCCTGAGGCTCCGGCTGGAACCTCAGGCGTGCCGGAGTATGACTAGAAAAGGAGCTTGGCTCCCAGTTGGAGACGGCGCGGATCGTTCAACAGGTTAGTCACGCGGCCCAGGTTCGGGATGTCATTGACGTTGGTACCGCCGTAGCCGAACCGGACGCGGTTGAAGATGTTAAAGGCTTCGCCGCGCACTTCGCCTTGCAGGCGTTCGCCAAAGAACTTGAAGGTCTTGGCGACGGACAGATTTTCGGTCAAGGCCGGGAATTCGCGCAACTTCGGATTGAAGCGGGTGGAATTGCCGAAGCCAATCACGTTCTGGGCGGGGAAGACCGATGAGCTGATAAAGCGATCAACAGCGGGGTCGAAATTGCCATTTTGGAACTTCGGCTGCCAATTGTCGTAGGTGGTGATGAAAGCGGCACCGCGTCCGTTGAAAAGATTCAGGCTGGAGCCGCCGCCGATGGGAACGGGCCGGCCGCTGGCATAAAGGTGAATGGCGGAAAGGCGCCAGCCGCCCGCCACCTGGCTGAGGAACCCACTGTTCAAGAACCGCTTGCCGGGGCCGATGGGAAGCTCATACGTATAGCCCAATTTGAAATTGTGGGTGACGTCGTAGGAGCCGATGGATTTTTCAAGCCTGCGGTTGTACTGATCTTCGGCGCGCGGGTTGTCGGTGATCCAGTAAGTGTCGGAATCGGTCAGGATCTTCGAGAACACGTAGGACGTGGTGAACGACAGGCCGGACGAGAAGCGCTTGTCGAGCTTGACGACGGCGGCGTGATAAGTGGAATGGCCGCTGTGATCGCCATTGCCGTCCCAGGTGTTGATGTCGGTGTATTGCGGATAAGGGCGGAGCGACTGCGCGAGCGTTGCGCCGTTGCCGAAGTTGCCGACGAAGTTGGAGTACGGCAACCCGTACCCGAGTGCCGCGATCTGCGAGGCCTGCGTGGGGTTGTTGAAGCTGAGTGCCAACTGGGTGGGCGTGAGCTTCGACAGGTAGCTGGAAGGCACTTGGTTCACGTTCAGGGTGCCAGACTGGAGATGCGTTCCGTTCACCGCACTGTAGGACAAATCGAGAACCAGAGACGAGGTCAACTGGCGCTGGATGGAAAAGCTCCAATTGAGCTGTTCGGGAAGGCGGGTGACTTCACCATTCTGCCACCAGGGCATATCGGAACCGTTCTGGCGCGAAGGATCGATAAACGGCGGGACAGCGTAAGCCGGAAGACCATCGCGCAGAAGGAAGCGCGTAGTCAAGTTGCTGCCATCGGCGGGGAAGGAGGCGGTCTGCGTAAAGCCCTTCTGATGCGTAGAGCCGGTGGTGGTGCTGACCTGCGAGAAGGAGCGCGCGAAGTTGGCGCGGATGACCGTCTTCGGGTTGAGGCTATAAGCCGCGCCGATGCGGGGGCCGAAGCCGCCGAACCAGGAATCAGCAAGCGTTCTGGTGCCCTGACGGCCGGTACCGGTTCCCGCATAGATGAGCGCGCCGAGGCGTCCACCCGCACCGGGGTTGGGAGTGGTGGGCGAGAAATCGCTCCACTTGTCTTTTTCCTCGAAGGGAGGCAGCGTGGTCTCCCAACGCAAGCCGAGGTTCACGGTCAAGCGGGAGCTTACTTTGAAATCGTCTTGAAAGTAGCCTGCGAAATAGGGCCAGTTCTGGCCGATGTAGCGAATGGTATCCACCTGGCCATTGCTGGTCCAGCCGAGCAGGAAGGAGGCAAACGCGTTGCCGCCCAGGTTCTGGTTCGCGCTACCGGCGAGGCCGGTTCCGGCATAGCTGAAGTTAGCGCACCCGGCCACGCATTGGCGGCCGAAGCCATTATAGGAGCCGTTCTGGTACATGCCGCCGAACTTAAGCGTGTGGCGTCCCACGATCTTGGTGGCATCGTCCTGAAAGGACATGATCAGGTTTTCAGAGCCGTTGTTCGAATCCGAACCCCAATTGTTGTACTGATTGTCGTAGCGGATGCGGCCCAGGTTGTAATTACAATCCGGCGCATTGCCGATGCAGAACTTGTCTTTCCAGTTGCCGGTGAGTTCCTGCTTTGAGTTATGCACTTCGTGCCAATTGTTGCCGCCACCGCGGAATTGGTTGATGAACGTGGGGCTGAAGTTATGGTCCCAGGTGAAGCGGTAAACCTGGCTGGTGCGGGTCAAATCGTTATAATCCTGATAATTGCCGGGAAGTCGCGGCGGACCGAGCGCGCCGGGCTGTTCCAGATCTTGGTTGTCGCCGTAATAGAAGGCGAAACGGTCTGACTGGCGCACAAACTGGTCACCCTTGACGCTCCACTTGGTGCGCGGCTGGATGACGCTGCCGGCGACGATTTGATAATTGTTGCGCACATAAGCACTGGTGCCTGGGCCAGCGGCGACATTCGGCTTAATCAGTCCGGTGGCGGTGTAGGCCTGGATGGCTTTGACGGACTGCGGATCGAAGCGCGAGGCGGGAATTTTGTTGCCGGGAAACGCCGCGCGCGCGCCGGTGGAGGCGTAGGTGAAGGGATCGTAGAGGGGGATCTGGTTGCCGCTCTGATCTACCCAGTTGGTGAAATCGCCGTTATACATCTCGGGCGTGGGGACGCTGTTGAACGTGGAAGAGGCACCATTGCGATTCCGGAACGCTTCATAGGAAAAGAAGAAGAAGGACCGGTTCTTGCCGTTGTAGAGTTTCGGGATCGAGATGGGGCCGCCGACTGTGCCGCCGAAATCGTGCTGCTTGTAAATCTGTTTCTTGGCGGCGAAAAAGTTCCGGGCGTCGAAGGCGTCGTTCCGCGCGTATTCATAGAGCGAACCGTGGTACCCGTTGGTGCCGGATTTCGAAACGAAGTTGATGAGACCACCACCGGCTTGGCCGTATTCCGCTTTGAAGCCGTTGGTTTCGACAGCGAATTCGGTAAGGGCATCGAGAGAAGGCGTGTTCACCGCCACCCAGGACGTGCTGAGCGCGCGCGTGGTGTTGGCCGAAACGCCATCCAGGGTAACGCCGAAACTGGCGGCCTGTCCTCCTCCGATCTGAAAGTTGTTATCGCCGAAGTTCTTGGTTTCGGGCGCGAGGATGGCGAGATCGAACGGACTGCGAAGCGTGCCGCCGACAACCGTGGGCAGATCGCGAATCAGTTTGTCGGTGATGACAGTAGTACTCTTCGCGTTCTCAGTTTGCAGCGCCGTCGCATCCGCTGAAATTTCAACGGTAGTGGCGGAAGAGCCCACTTCGAGGGAGACGTCGGCGCGGATTTCAGAGCCCGCATCCACTTGAATGTTATTCAGCAGGGCTGCCTTGAAACCATCTTTATCCACGCGCACGGAATATTTGCCCGGGCTCAGGTTGGGTACCGTGTACTGCCCGGCTTCATTGCTTTTCAAACTGGAAGTGGTATTGGTTTCGGCGGCGGTGACAATCACCTTGGCCGCGGCGAT
>JBBROT010000088.1:0-10948 GCA_038229155.1 Bryobacterales bacterium
CCAGACGGCAGTGGCCACCTGATGCAGCAGCGTGAAGATGCCGAGCGCCAGACGATTATCGAGGCGCGCCATGGCGTGGCTGGTGGCCAGCGTTCCGCTGAAAATCATCAGCGCGGGCAACAGCATGATGCTACCCGCCGGGCGGGCGGCCAGCATCAAGCTGCCGGCTATGGTGACGCATCCGGCCAGAAAGTAATGGGCTCCCACCAAGCCGCCCACCGGCAATCCGGCCGTCCCCATTAGAACTGCTGAATCGACGGCCACGAAGAAGACCTGAGTTACCGCCAGCGCCAGCGCCCATCGCCGTATGGCAAGTTCCACGGCTGCATCGCGCGCCCGCAATAGGAAGAGCGCGAATACCACGCCGCCCATAGCCAAGGTTTGTAGCGCCAGCGTGCAGCCACGCAAAATTACCGAAACGAAGCCAAATACTTCCACCAATTGCGTCACTGAATCAGGAAGACCAACTCTCCCCGCGTGATGTGGCCATCGGAGGCCAGCACCTGCCAGCGGATGCGGCAGCGTCCGCGCCGCGCGCCTTTGATCTCCGCCGAGAGAGTGTCGAGAGCGGTTTGCGGCAGCATGTCGATGGCGGTCTCCTTTCCGTTGGCCACGGTCGCCGTTAAGTGGGAACGTCTGCCATCGATCCGGGAATTGAAACGAAGCGTGACGGGTACTGTGGGCCCCATTACGCTCGCCCCAGACTGGGGAGTTCCCTCAAGCAAAACGGCATGGCACCATGCCAGCGGCGAACCTGCTATCAGCCAACCCGCCGCCAGATACTTATTCACTCCGCGCATTTCTATTTCGATGATCCTGAATTTTCAAACGAAGCGCAAAATATGGCATGATCAACACGAAATGAAGATCACATTTTGGGGGGCCGCCAGGGATGTCACCGGCTCGATGCATCAGATCACGGCCGGCGGCCGCGAGTATCTGCTCGATTGCGGCATGTACCAGGGCCGGCGCAAACAGGCGGAAGAGCAAAACCGCCATTTCCCGATGCCTCCCCAATCGATCGATGCCGTGATGCTGTCCCACGCGCATATAGATCACAGCGGCAATCTGCCTCTGCTGGTGAAGAATGGGTTCGCCGGTGCGATCTATGCGACGCCCGCCAGTCTGGATCTGTGCCGAGCCATGCTGAGCGATACCGCCCACATTCAGGAGCAGGACGCGAAGTTTCTAGCGCGCCACGCCAGGCCCGGCGATGCTCCCGTGGTGCCGCTCTACACGCAAGCCGATGTCGACAAGACGCTGCCACTGTTCCGCCCGTTACCTTACTACACACAGACTTCTATCGCGAGTGGGCTGAGTTACAAATCGTTCGATGCCGGACACATGCTGGGTTCATCGAGCATGGTTCTGGAGAGCGAGGGCGTTCGCCTGGCCTTCTCTGGCGATGTCGGCCGGCCCGGTCTGCCCATTATTCGCGATCCCGATACCCTGCCGCCGATCGATTACCTGATTCTCGAGAGCACCTACGGAGACCGGGTGCATGACGGCGAAAACACGGTCATCGATAAGCTTGCCGACGTCGTGAACCGGACAATCGCCCGCGGCGGCCGGCTGATTGTGCCCGCTTTCGCGGTGGGCCGGGTTCAACAGCTAGTACTTTTGCTGCATCAGCTTACCAACGAGAAGCGCATCCCGAAGCTGCCGATTTTCGTGGACAGCCCGCTGGCGGTGAATGTGACGGAAGTCTACCGCGCGCATCCGGAATGCTTCGACGAGGAAGCGAAGCGCTTTCTGGCAGAGGGCGACCCGTTCGGGTTCAACGACCTGCAATACATTCGGGAATCTGAGGATTCGAAAAAGCTGAATACCAGAAGCGGGTCATTTATCGTGATCTCGCCCTCTGGAATGTGCGAGGCGGGCCGCGTGCTGCATCACCTGAAAAACAACATTGAAGACAAGCGCAATACGGTTCTGATCACCGGATACCAAGCCCCCAATACGCTTGGCCGGAAGCTTCTGGATGGCGTACCAACGGTGAACATTCTCAACCAGCCTTGCCAGCTTCGAGCCGAAGTGGACAGCCTGCAAGCGCTGAGCGGGCATGCCGATCGCGATGAGTTGATCCAGTGGATTGCGCCGATCGCGCGGGGCCTGAAGAAGGTTTTTCTGGTACACGGAGAGGAAACTCAGGCTGATGCGCTGGCGGAAACAATACGCAAAACTTACGGAATCGAAGCCATTGCGCCCCAGCGCGGAACCGCTTTCGAACTTTGGAAGTAACTTGGAACCGGTCTGTAACCATCTATAATTCTGGATATGCCTGACCCTAACACCTACCATTTACCGCCGGAACACGGCAACTCGAATGTGAAGACAGCACTTGTGGGAGGCGCTCTTGCCGCCCTGCTGGTGTCGAATGTATACCTCTTTGTACAAATCCACGATCTGAAAGCCGATCAAGTGAAATCGCGGCAGACATTAGAAACTCAAGTGGAAGAATTAAAGGATAGTTCCACACAAGTGGTTGCGACCAACCGGAAACATCTGGAAAGCTTGAAAGGCGATTTGGAAGCGGCCCGCATGCAGGCGAACCAAGCCGCCAGCCAAGCTAAGCGGGAAGCACTCAGTTACACGGAACAGCAGACCAAGCGTCTGGAACAGGGTCAACAGGCCGCGGCCGAACAGACAAAGAAAGTAGCCGGGGAGCTTTCCGAAGTAAAAGCCGTCGCCAGTACGGCGACAGCTAAACTTGCCGATGTGTCAGGCGACGTGACTACAGTGAAGTCACAGGTGGCTACTACTCAACAGAATTTGGACAGAACAATTTCGGACTTGAAGAAGGTAACCGGCGACCTGGGAGTGACCAGTGGCTATGTCGCGACTAATGGGAAAGAACTGGCGATGCTGAAACGGCTTGGCGAACGCAACTATGTTGAATTCACTCTGCCGAAGGGAAAGAATCCGCAGAAAGTTGGCAACGTGACCATGCTGCTCAAAAAAGCTGATCCGAAACGAAACCGCTTTACCTTCGAGTTGATGGCTGACGATAAGAAGACCGAGAAAAAAGATCGTACGGTGAACGAGCCGATTCAGTTCATCATGGCTCGCGCCAAGCAGCCCTACGAAATCATCGTGAACGAAGTTCGCAAGGATGTCATTGTTGGATATTTGGCGGAACCGAGAGACCAGACGGCGCGCTAACTGCGTCTACTGACGTTCGCGAGCTTGCTTGCGCTTGTGGTGGTCGTACACAGCGCCCGTCCCGCCACCTGCGGCCGCACCGATCAGCGCGCCCTTTTTGCCGCCGGCCAGAGCACCGATCAAGGCACCGCCTACCGCGCCACCGCCAACACGCTCCACCGACTTTTTCTTTTCATGGTGCTTCTGTTCGCGATAAGTTTGTTCCGCAAACAGACTGTAGCTTGCGCAAAACATGGCTGCCAATGCCAAACATTTCATGATGTTTTCCGACTCCGGCTTCGTAGAATGCAAGCGGCGTGCCAAAGCGTAAGTTCGCTAATGGACGGACGTCACTTGAACCCTGGTGCCGTTTTCCAGCTTGTTGATTTGCGAGGTGGCGATCTCTTCGCCGTCCTTCACCCCTTCCGAAATTTCAATATCGTCTCCGAAGCGGTCGCCCAATTTCACTTCGCGCGCATCGATTTTCTCGTTCCTCACCACGTACACCTTGTTCGCCCCGAAAACATAGTTCAACGCCTTCGAAGGAACAATGCAGACCATTTCACTGCGGGCCGTGTGCACGGTGGCTTTCGCGTACGAGCCGGGCTTCAATTCATTGCGGCCGTTTGAAATCAGGGCCTCCACCACGAAAGTGCGCTTCGCCTGGTCCACGGTGGGGGAAATTCGCCAGACTTTACCCTGAAACACACGCTCCGGATAAGCCTCCAGCGTCACGTCAGCCACTTGCCCGTTGCGGATCCACGGTGCCATCCGCTCCGGCGCTTCAATGCGCATGCGGATGGGGTCGGTCTTCACCAGCGTAAAGACAGGCGTGCTGGCCTTGACGTAAGCGCCCGAATTCACCATGCGCTCTTTCACCTGCCCATCGAAGGGTGCCCGGATGGTAGTGTCGCGCAGCTTCTTCCGCTGCAGATCCACCGCGCCGCGAGTCCGCTCCACCTCTTGCACCAGATTGCGCGATGCATTCAAAGTGCTGTCGTATTCGGCCTGCGCGGATTGCAGGTGCGCCTGCGCTTGATCCAAATCCTGCTTCGATCCGATGCCCTGCCGGGACAAGTCGCGCATGCGGCGAAAGCGCTGATCCGCATCCGTCAGGTCAGCTTGCGCGCGCCTCACTTCCGGCGTTTGCTGCAAATCTTTCACCTTATCGCCTTCCGCCTTCAAACCGAGCTTGTCCAAAGCCTGGCGCAACTGCGCCTCGTTCTGGGCCAGCAGATATCTCTGCTCTTCATCCGCCACACGCACCAGCACCTGGCCCTTCGAAACACGATCGCCCAAATCGGCTTTCACGTCGATAGCGCGGCCCTCAATTTCCGAACTCACCGTGACTTCTTCATAAGGAAATAGCGACCCCACTGCTTCCACATTGCGCACCACGCGCCGCAGCTTGACCCGCTGCGCCCTGACGGAAAGCGGTGCCTCATTCGGCTTGGCCTGTACGGCTTCCTGCCGGCTGCAGCCAATCAAAGCCAACAAAGCCATCGCAAGGAACACTTGAGCAATTTTCACAGGTCTTACTAATCTACCTGACTCACGGATTGAACAAGCCGTTCGTCTCCGAATCGGTGGATTCCACCAGTTTCTCCACACGCATCCGGTAGATGGCCGGCTTGCCGTGGCGATCGCTCTGGAACAGAACGCTCTGGCTGTTCGGCGTGAACACCGGCCGCACGGAAGCCGCATTTTTCGCGCCGTGCTCGCAAAGGGTGAATTCGCGTCGCGTCACGCGCAACAAAAGCAGCACGTAGGCCGACGCCTTGCTCCCGCTGGCACCCACGAAAACGGAAGAATCGCCATTCATGCCGAACGCCGCGAACTGGCTGGTTTTGGCTAGCGGGCGGTCGGCGTTTTCGTCAGGCGTGTGTTCACGCATCTCGCTTCCGCGCAGATAGACAAAGGTTCGGCCACTCGGAGTCCAATCCACGGTGGAGCCGCGAGCCACGGCGATTGCCTCCAACTTCAAGGGCCGGTTCGATTGGCCTGTGAAATTCACCAGCCAGGGCGCGCCATCGTGCCGCACGTAGAGCACCTGCGTGCGGCGAGGGCGGATCTGCGTCATCGAAACCACACCTGGAGCTTCGCACAACGTGGTGACCGACGGCTTCGGCCCGAGCGCCGCCAAAGAGACGCGCGAGCCGGAGGCGAACGAACAATACTGCCCGTCTTCTGAAACCGCGAGCTCCCCCGCGCGGCCGCCGACCGGGCCAATCTCACGGACACGCCCGCCGATCTGGCCCAGGCGCAAGGTATCGCCGTCGCAAAAAACAAAACCCCGGTCATCTGGCAGCAGGGCAAGAGTCATGGGATCGAGCTCCGCTGCCTCAGTGACGAGCCGCGATTCGCCGCTCTTCAGATCCATCCGGTAGGCCTGCCACGATCCGCCCCGGTCGGAGGCATAGAGCAGAAAGTTGCCGCGCCGCGATGCGCCATGGCGCGGCAGAAATGCGCTGTGCTCTGGATCGGTGAGCCGCAGGACTTCAAGTTCCGTTGCGGGGTCGGCATACCTCCGCTGTTCCGAAGGAAATACGGCACCGGCAAACAGCGAAAGAAATTCCCGGCGGCGCATCCCTCTATTTACTCACGCCGTTCCGGTGAGGCAACGGGCGTTAGCGGTGGTTCGAATCGTAATGCTGTTTCATCAAATCCTGCCCGAAATCGTTCCCGAAATCGCGCCAGACCGTATGGACGTGGTTGTTGTTGTTCTGCGTGTTGTCGTATTCCACCAGAAAGGTGGGCGATTGGATGCGGTAGTAGTGCGGGCCACCGCGTTCCGCCACACCGGCCCAGGCGAAATAGAGATCGCGCCCGGCCTGCTTCACCATCGCCATGCGCGCTTCCGCCATTTGCTCCGGAACATTTCCGGCATAGACATCCAGCAGGTCGGTCAACATCTGAGCCTGAGCTTTCGTCATTTTGGAAACGGGCAACCCTTGCGGCTTGCCTTCCAGACTGGCCCGCTTGGCGTTAGAAGTCAGAATTTCCTTGTAGGCGTCGGTGGCGATGATGGCGGTTTTCTTTTGCCCGGCATCGAGCGCGTTCAGCAGATCGCGCCCCATATCTTCTTCGGCCGCCAGCAGACGAACGCCCTTGCGCGGACCCTCGCGAACTTCTCCAGGATTCGAGCCGAAGAAGCTGGGAGCATCCACCACGTGGCCATTTGCAACGGTATAGTTCTGGCTCAGGTGATGGCCTTCCACCCGATATCCCCAGGTGCCGGTTTCCGAAGGCTTGCCGAAGATGCTGACGTAATATTTGCCCGGATTGCGGCGCTCACCGTCGTCTTTTTCCATGATGCGCAGCACGTCTTCCATGCTCATGATGGTCTGCGCTTTGATGAAGCCTTGCTGGCTCAACCCGGCGCTCAAAAGGGCCGTCGCCAGATGCTGCTGGGCTACTGTCATATCGCGCAAAGCAAGGCCCTTGCGCGGCACTGGAGTGAAGAACCAGTTCTCGCGCTCGGCGTCGTCCATCGCAAACATGGCCTGCTTTTTCTGATCGTCGGTGAGGGAATCGAGGAATTGATTTGCCGCTTTTGTCATCATCGCCGGAGCGGTTGAGCGCTGGTATGCGGCGGTGAGCAGAACTAAGGATGCGGCAATGCATGCTCCACGAAGAGCCGCGCCGCGCGAAACAGAAACTTTCATGCGGACAAGTGTATATCAGCTTCCGCTTGCCCTGCTTGCGTGCGATGCTTATGCGCTTTGAAATGCGGGCCATCGGAGCAGCGGTGTGCCGTCCAGGCGCTTCGATAAATCGATGGGAGAGCCAGTGTTCACCTCCGCCGGGTCCACCTGATAGGCCCATACCTGAAACTTGGCCAGGAACGCATCGCCGTAGATGGTGGAAAAGGCTCCATCCACGGCATCCATCCCGCAGGCGATTTTCACGCGCCCAATGCGCGGCGAGTTGAAGCGCGAATCCACGGTGAACCACTGGCCTGCAAGATACACCTCAAAATACGCGTGGAAATCCATGGCGGTGCCGGGATCTTGCACCCCGATATCGGGAAGGTGTCCGGTCACATAGCGAGTGGGAATGTTGAAGGTGCGGCACAAGGCGATAGCGGTATGGCCGAAATCCCGGCAGACGCCGTAGCCGCGCGCGATCACCTCAGACGCGGAAATATCCGGGCATCCCGACCCATAACGGTACTCAATATTTTTGTGCAACCAATCGCAAATCCCGCGCACGGTGGCGGCACCCGGAGGAAGCGAGCCGAAGCGCTCGGCCGCGAACTGCATCAGCCTATCTGAATCGCAATAACGCGAAGGAAGGGTGTACCGCAAGAGCGAAACGGGAACACGGTCTAACTGTTCCGCAGCCTCATAGGTGGGCAAAATCTCCGGCATGGAACTCACGGCCACCAGCGCGTCATGCCGGATCGTGTTCGAGCCTTGCCGCAGAATTACGCGATCCACCACATTGCCGTGGGAATCGATTTCTTCCGTGGCCGGAAGATTCGGACTCAACGTCAAGGTCTCCTGAACGATTCGCTGTGTGTGCGAGCGCCTGGGACGCAGCACGAAAAATGCGGGGGTTGCTACCGGAACTTCATAGATGAGTTCGCAGCCCAGTCGTACGGTGAAATTGAGTTCGGGGTGCAGGGTCATGCTCTTTTTAGTATAGTGAGCGGCGCGGCCGGAACGGCAGTTTACGCCGTTGCGCATGAGAACTTTCGGCTCCGCCCGCACACTTAGCTGAGTACAGGCTCCCACGTGCCCCCGACCGCTCCCGCACTTTCGCCCACCACCGCCGCGCCTGGCGATGCCATCATTTCGCACGGGCTGATCAATCAATGCGTAAGGCTGTGCGATATGCTCTGTCTGGCTCTGGCCGGGATGGTAAGCGTGTTCGGCATGCAGGGCACGCGCATTTCGCTGGCGCAATCGCTGCTGCTTTCGGCCATGAGCATATTTCCGTATCGCATGGTGGGCGGGAACCGGCGCATCTACCGCTGGGATCGTTACCATTCCGTTCGCTGGGAAATTCTTGATATCCTGACGGGTCTGGCCGCGGGCAGCGCGCTGATCTGGCTGTTTGCGCAGACATTTCTTCCGGGGCGCGATACGGCCCATTGGTTTCTGAACTGGCTTTGTATCGCGCTGGCCGGAATTGCTGTGACACGATTCGCCAGTCATGTAGTGGTCCGGCGGCTTCACAAGCAGGGTCTGCTAACACACCGGATCGCGGTGCTGGGCGCGGGCGAAGAAGGAACGGCTGCTGTCGAACACTTGAAGGCTGACCGGGCGCACAAAGGCTTCTATGAAATCGTCGGGATTTTCGATGAGCGCGCCGAACGCTGCGCGGCGGAAATTGCCGGCATCCCGGTCACCAAAGGCATCGATCGCCTGATTGAGATTTCTCGCACCACGCACATCGATGCCATCATTGTGGCCCTGCCGATGCGTGCGCAGGAACGAATTTCGATCATGATGCAGAGGCTGAATTCCATACCGGCGGAGATTCTGCTGCTGATGGACATCAGTTGGCTGAAAGTGAAGGACGTCCAACTGCGCAACATGGACGGCTATTCGTTTCTGCAGGTGGCGCGGCGGCCCATCGTGGGCTCACACGGCATTTTGAAGGCGATAGAGGATTATGTGGTGGCGAGTGTTGCGATCCTTCTGTGCTGGCCCATCATGCTGGCCGCCGCAATCGCGATACGCCTGGAAGGGCCGGGTCCCATCCTGTTTCGCCAGCGGCGTGTCGGCTTCAACCATCGCGAATTCAACCTGCTGAAATTCCGCTCCATGCAGCTCGATCCGTCGGACGATGGCACGAAGGGCACGCGCGAAAACGACCCTCGCGTTACGCGTGTCGGCAGCTTTATTCGCAAGCACAGCATTGACGAATTGCCGCAACTCTTCAATGTGCTCCGCGGTGAAATGGCTGTTGTGGGCCCACGCGCGCACGTGCCGAAGATGCTGGTGGGCGAACAGATTTACCCGGAAGCGGTGCTGGATTATCCTGCCCGGCACCGCGTGAAGCCCGGCATCACGGGTTGGGCGCAGATCAACGGCATGCGCGGCGGCATTCATACGGAAGAGAAAGCGCGCAGAGGTGTACAACTCGATCTGGAATACGTGGAAGGCTGGTCACCATGGCTCGATGTGGAGATCATGGCGAAGACGCTTTTCGGGGGCCTATGGGGCCGCAGCGTCTTCTAAGTCAGCGGGTAAATGTGATAAAGCATCACGTAGACGATTACGCCTGTGACGCTCACGTAAAGCCAGATGGGGAAGGTCCAGCGCGCAATTTTCTTATGCTGCGCGAAGCGTTCGCGCAAAGCGCGGCTCAGCGTGATCACAGCCAGGAACGGGACGGTCACAGCGAGCACGGTGTGCGTGAAGAGAATGGTCCAATAGACATTCCGCACCCAGCCCGGACGCGGAAACTTCACGCTTCCCACCTGGAAGTGATAAATCAGGTAGCAAGTCAAAAATACGATGGAGACCGCGAACGCGCTCAGCATCACGCGCCGGTGCTCCGCAATCTTCCTTCGACGGATGAGCGTGTATCCCCACACCAGCAAGATGGCCGCTGTTCCGTTCAGCACGGCATTCACCGTGGGTAAATCATGCAGAGTAATCAATTGCTTTCCTTTCGAAGCCGCCTCGCGTCGGCCGCTACCTTTGCCACGGGGTCGCCATCGTCCGTTCGATAGTAGCCGCGAATCCGGCCCTTCGCATCAACCAGCACGAAGCGCGTCTGGTGATTTAAACTGCCATCCACATCGCCCAGCTTAAACGCATCGCGGCTGAGCATTTGCAGAGTGGGGCGCGGGCCGGTGAGAAATTTCCACCGCGCGGGATCGGCCTGATACTTCGATGCGAATTGCGCCAGCGCCGATGGAGTATCCCGATCGGGGTCTACACTGAACGAGACCAGCCGCAAGTCGGGGAATGCTTCCGTGGCTTTCTGTACGCGGCCTAGAAAAGTACTCATGCGCAGACAGGGTCCAGGGCAATTCGTGAAGATAAAATCCGCCACCCAGACGTGGCCGCGAAGCGATTCGCCATGGAAGTTTGCGCCGTCCTGAGAGATCAATTCGAACGGAGGCACATTGCCGAGAATCGGCAGGGGCGGCCGGGTTTCACATGCCGCGAGCATTATCAGCCCCGACAAAGGGAGCACATGCCAACGCCGCATCACAAAGGCCGGTCGATCAACATCAGTCCGTAAATCAACGGCAAATAGATCACTGATACCAGCAGCACTTTCTTCGCCCGCTGCGTGGTGCGGTCAAACGCCACACGCACTCCGGAATAGAGAAACCATCCGCCCAGGAGCAGCGCGCCCACCAGATAAATTTTGCCCGTCATGCCGAGCAGCGTGGGGAACAGGCTCACTGGAATCAAGGTGGAAGCGTAGACCACAATCTGGCGCGACGTGGACCGGCCATCGGGTTCCACTACCGGCAGCATCAAAATACCGGCGCGTGAATAATCTTCGCGGTACATCCAGGCGATTGCCAGAAAATGTGGGAACTGCCAAATGAAGAGAATCGCAAATAGCGCCCAAGCTTCAGGAGTTAACTTGCCCGTCGCGGCCGCATAACCGATGAGCGGAGGCATGGCACCGGGCAGCGCGCCAATCACCGTAGCCAGCGATGACCGCTGCTTGAGAGGCGTGTAAATGAACAGGTAGCTGACAAGTGTGAACAGTCCCAGCATGCCCGTGAGCAGATTCACGGCGAGCACCAGGATCGCAAAGCCCGCAACCGCCAGGGCCGCGCCGAACGCCAGCGCCGAGTTCGCGGTCATCCTGCCGCCAGGGAGTGGACGCC
>JBBROT010000089.1:0-10850 GCA_038229155.1 Bryobacterales bacterium
ACAGCTTCATCCGCAATCCGCACCGCGGCCTCAGAAGAGAACAGTTTCGCCATCGCCGATTCCTTCGTCACGCGCTTCCCCGCATCCAGCATCGTCGCCGCGCGATACGTCAACAAGCGCGATGCATCGATCGCCGTCGCCATATCCACCAGCTTGTTCTGAATCGCTTGAAACTCACTGATCGGCCGCCCGAACTGTTTGCGAATCTTGGCATACTTCAGCGCCGCATCGTAAGCACCTTGCGCCATCCCAATCGATAGCGCCGAAATGGAAATGCGCCCGCCATCCAGAATCTTCAAACTGTCGATAAATCCATCGCCTTCTTTGCCCAGCAGCTTGTTCTCAGGCAGACGGCAATTCGTAAAGATCACCTCGCCGGTCGCGCTCGCGCGTAGCCCCAGCTTATTCTCCTTCTTGCCCGTGCGGTACCCCGGCGTATCTTTGTCGAAGATGAAAGCGGATATCCCATGCTGTTGCGCGCCCCGCGCCGTCACCGCCATGCCCACGCAAACATCCGCATAGTGCGCGTTGGTAGTGAACGTTTTCGAACCGTTCACAATCCAGTCCGAACCATCCCGCACAGCCGTGCTGCGCGTGCCCGCCGCGTCCGACCCGGCCTCCGGCTCCGTCAGTGACCAGCAGCCCAGCCATTCGCCTGAAGCCAGCTTGGGAATGTAATGCTGCTTCTGTTCTTCCGTACCAGCCTTGAAAATATGGTTCGTGCAGAGCGAGGTATGCGCCGCCAGAATAATGGCCACGGACCCATCCACGCGCGCCAGTTCTTCAATGATGATGGAATACTCCACATAGCCCAGGCCCGCCCCGCCAAGCTCTTCGGGGAAGATGCTGCCCATGTAGCCCAGCTCGCCCAGCTTCTTCACCACCGCCGCGGGGAACTGCTGCGCTTCATCCCACTCCATCACATGCGGCAAAATTTCGCGCGCGGCAAAATCGCGCACCGCGCGCCGCAACTGCACCTGCTCAGAAGTGTATTCAAACTCCACTTACACAATCTCTTCTTTCGCCGCGTCCCACTTCATCGTGCGGCCCTGCCGGTAACTTTCGACAGCCATCCGGCACGCTATCGATACGCGATATCCCGTCTCGAACGAGCAGTTCGGCTGCCGCCCATTGCGCACGCAATCGATAAAATTTTGCATATGCGCGCGCGGTGCCGTCGGTGTCGCGCCCATTGTCTCGCGCCCATCCGGACGATTCATCTTCTGCGGCGTATAGCGAATCTGCTGCGATTTCGAAATGGTGCCATCCGTCCCCAGCACATCCTCCGTCACCCCCAGTTCATTGTTCCCGAACCCCGAATCCCACGTGAACAGCAGTTCTTCGGAATGCTCCATCGCCACGTTCATCGTGTCCGGCACTTCACGCCCGTCTTTCCAAAGATAAAGGCCGCCGGTCATATTCACCGCCTTCGGAATCTTCAGGTCCATCGTCTTGTACCAGAAGGCAAGCTGGTGGCACATATTCTCATACACGTTGCCGCCCGAATAATCCCAGAAGAAGCGCCAGTTCTGGTAACGGTTCGCATCGAACTCATGCGCGGGAGCCTCGCCCAGAAACGACTTCCACAGTATGTTCTCCGCATTCATATCCGGATACACAGGCCGCGACCACTGCGGTTTCCCATGCGGCGTGTTCCGATACATATGCGCATGAATCGCCGTAATCTTGCCTAAATTTCCAGACGCCAGATAATTCTCCGCATCCAGCACCTGCCCCGACGAGCAACCCTGATGGCCGATCTGTACCGCGCGATGTTTCCCGCCTTCCTGCGCCTTCACATACGCGGCCCGCATGCGCTTGGCGTGCTCCACCGTGAAGGCCATCGTCTTCTCTTGATACACATGCTTGCCGGCTTCGAGCGACGCAGTAAAGTGCTCCGCATGCAAGTGCTGCGGCGTGGCAATAATCACCGCATCGATGGAGGCGTCCTCCAGCATGTCGTGATAATTCAGAAACGTCTTCGCCGCCGGCGCAACCGCCTTCGCATCTTCCAGGCGCTTCGTGTAAATGTCGCTGAACGCCGCAAACTCCACATTCGGGCAGGCAATCGCGTCACGCACGTCTTGCATGCCCCGGTCGCCCGCTCCGATAATGCCAATCCGCACGCGGTCGTTCGCGCCCAAAACGGTTCCAGCGGCCAACGTGCCCGCGAGTCCAGTCGCGACATTGCTAATAAAATTGCGGCGGGATTGCATATATCACGAATTTTATCACCCGGGCTTCGATCGCAGAAGCGCGGTGGTGTCCCAAAACCGCGATTCCTAAGCTGCCCGCAGTCTGTGCGCCATACGAAAGCGCACGCGAAACGCGCCCGCAATCAGTCCCAGCCCAATCGCTAATCCCACCAGCACTGCACGGTTCGGGCTTGAGGGCGATTCGGGCAGGGAAGCGTTCTCTGTCACCTCTACCCGGCTCGAACCGGCACCGGCGTTTCCGGTCACCCAAGCGACCGCTATTTGGCCCAGCTTCTGGGCCTCATGGGCATCGTTTGAAGAGGCAGAAATGTACAACAAAGAGATTTCGCCCGGATTCGCACCACGTGTAAACTTCACTTGTTTGCGGAATCGCTGAACCAAATCCTTCATCGGAACGTAGCCAGCATTGCCGCCGAACAGCTTCTCTTGTGAAATAGCCATTGCGATTTGCTCGTCTGTAGGCTGATACGCCTGCAGACGTTTCGCGTCAGCGCACATCACAACCGCGCTTGATGTGTACTGGTCGGCGATTATAAGCGAGCCGGCACTGAACAGCACCCCCGCGATCAACCCATAGCGACCCAGCGTTCGGAGGGTGTTACGGTGCATTCGAACCGCTCCCGCCGTCCCCAGGCCGAGCAGCAGCGCCGTCCCCACATACATGGAGAGGAGTTGAAGCCGGTTCGGGCTCACGCGCGACGGCGCGCCCGCCCCGCTTAACGTGCGGAACTCCGGGTCACTCTCCACGAGTGACATCAGGTTCTGAATGGTTTTTTGCGCCGCGGCGCCATCGGGATAGGTAAAAGCCAAAGTCACCTCGGAAGACGATGTCACTTTACTTTTCAAATCCTTTCCGCGCATTTTCTCAATCACGTCCTCCAAAGGCTCGCGAAGGCGTTCATTGCCGTAGAGATTGTTGTCTTCAATTACGGTCTTGAGAATGCCGCGGCTAAACACCCTCTGTTTTGCCACGACCCATTTCTGTTGTGAGGGTATGGCGATCAGACCTAGCGACTGGTATTGTGCCGGCACCGCGACCTGTATAACCAAGCCGCCCAATAGCCCGGCAACGCCGAATACCACCGCGAATCTTAAATAGCTCCATTCCGTCATATGCATGCCTACTGCTCCAGTAAAAAGGTTCATTAACTCACCCGGACGTGGCTCAATTTGTTCCAGCAGCGCGTTGAATTCGTCGCCGTATCGCGCGCGCCATTTCGGCGGGTACAACGAAGCAATAAATTTCTGCAGTCGCCTCATGCCGGTTTCAACCTGGAGAGACCCGCCTTCAAAAGCTGTTGCAGCGCGGCCAGCTCCGCCTCCAGATGCCGCTTTCCGGCCGCGGTTATTCGATAAGGCTGGCGCCGATCCGAGCTAGGCACCGGCTTAATCCAGCCCTGCTTTTCAAGGCGGGTAATGGCCCCATACAATGTGCCTGGACCCAACCGCAGGCCCGAAAAGGTGGCGATGTCTTCCACCATGGCGTACCCGTGCTTGTCCTCCGTCGAGAGGCTCAGCAGAATCAGTAACGAGGGATCGGACATAGATAGTACGTATAACGTAGTATCGCGCCGCGTAGTACGGGTGTCAAGCTGATGTTCCTGTTACCCTCGAAACAGTGTTCACACGCGTCATCTGGATCGTTCTGGATAGTGTCGGCATCGGTGCCATGCCCGACGCCGACACCGTATTTCATGACGATCCCGCCAGCGATACGCTCGGCAATATCGATCGCCTCCGTCCGCTGCACTTGCCCGTGTTGGCTTCTCTCGGGCTCGGCAATCTCAAGCATCTGGCGCACGTCCCGCCCGCCGCCGAACCGCTAGCCTCCTTCGGCCGTTGTGCCCTGGCATCCCCCGGCAAAGACACCACCACGGGCCATTGGGAAATGGCCGGTATTCATCTTTCGAAGCCCTTCCCCCTCTTCCCAAACGGTTTCCCGCGCGAGGTGATGGACCCCTTCGAAGAGCGCATCGCCCGCACCGCCATCGGCAACAAATCCGCTTCGGGAACCGAGATCCTCACCGAACTGGGCGAAGAGCACGTGCGCACCGGCAGCCCCATCGTCTACACCTCCGCCGATAGCGTCTTCCAGATTGCCGCCCACGAAGATGTGATTCCCGTTTGGGAGCTATACAAAATTTGCGAAACGGCGCGCGGCATTCTGCGCGGACCTTATGAAGTGGGGCGCGTCATCGCGCGGCCCTTTCTCGGTTCGCCCGGCGCATGGGTGCGCACCGCCAACCGCCACGATTACGCCGTCCCGCCACCCAAGGGAATGCTGTTGGACCGGCTCGACGACGCGAAAGTTCCCGTCTTCAGCGTGGGCAAAATCTTCGACGTCTTCCTGGGCCGCGGCATTCGCGATCACGCCAAAACGAAAAGCAATGCCGATGGTATGGCCCAGACCGCGCTCCTGCTCAGCGAATTCGAACGCGGCCTCCTCTTCGTCAATCTGGTCGATTTCGATCAGCAGTACGGCCATCGCAACGATGTCGAAGGCTACGCCGGCGCGCTCGAAGCCTTCGACACCTGGCTTGGCTCTTTCCTTCCGCTACTGCTCCCCACTGACCTGCTGATCCTCTGCGCCGATCATGGCTGCGACCCAACTACCGCCTCCACGGATCACAGCCGCGAATACGTCCCGCTGCTTGCCTATAGCCCCAACGCACCCAACCCAGGTGGCCTAGGCACGCGCGCCACACTCTCCGATATCGGCCAAACCGTCGCCGAAAATTTCGGAGTCAAAATCGAAAACGGAACCAGCTTCCTACAACAACTTCTATGAGAACGAAAGTGATGGCGGGGAATTGGAAAATGTACAAGACCCCTGACGAAACACGCGCTTTTTTTGAGGCCTTCAAGCCGCTTGTAGCGAATGCCGCGGGATGCGAAATTGTGATCTGCCCGCCCTTCCCCAACCTGCCCGCCGCAGTCGCCGAAGCGTGCGGTACCCAAATCGCGATCGGTGCTCAGAACCTGTATTGGGGTAAGGAAGGCGCGGTCACCGGCGAAGTCTCCGGCCACATGATTGATGCCATCGGGTGCACGCACGTCATCGTCGCGCACAGCGAACGCCGCCAATATTTCAATGAGACCGAAGAAGACGTGCTGCGCAAGACCATCGCCGCCATTGACGCCGGCCTCACTCCCATTGTCTGCGTCGGAGAGAAGCTCGAAGAGCGCGAAGCCGGCTCAACCGAAGCCATTCTGGTAGACCAGTTCCTGGGCGGCATCGGCGGCTTAGCGCCCGATCAGTTCGAGAAAATTCTTATCGCTTACGAACCGGTCTGGGCCATCGGCACCGGCAAAGTGGCCACTCCCGAAATCGCCTCAGAAGCCCACGCCATCCTGCGCCGTGAAGCTTCGCAACAGTTCGGCAATATCGCCGCCCAAAATCTCCGCATCTTGTACGGAGGCAGCGTGAAGCCCGATAACTGCAAGCAACTCATGAGCGCCCCCGATATCGATGGCGCACTGGTTGGAGGCGCAAGCCTCGATCCGCAAAGCTTCGCGAAGATTGTAAACTTCGCCGGCTAACTTACATCTCGGCCAAAGCTGAAACCAGCGCGCCTTTCGCCGTCGCATTCAATGGGTCGCGCGACATCCTGATCTCTGAAATCGCAAGCGGCAGTGGCGTCTTCCCCAGTAGCGCTTCAAAGCGTTCGCGGAATCCCTTCGGGCACGCACTCCCGCCCGCAATCACAATCGGAATCGCGCGATCCAACCGAGGCACATTCCGCGCTTCCGCCAGCACGCTCTTCAAGCCGCCAATCACCGCCTGAATCATGTCGTCGTAATACACCGTCAGCGCCTGGTTCACCTTGTCGGCGAAGTATCCGTTGAAGTGAAACTTTTCTTCCTTCATCGCGCGGATCCGCGTGGCACCTTCACCCGCGACACTCGCCGCGCTGCGGTCGATAAAATCGCCGCCTTTCGGAACACTGAAACTGAACACGGGCATCGAAAGATACGAAAGCGAAACATTACACATCCCGCCGCCGCAGCTAATCCCGATCCCCGTAAAGTTCGTATCTTCCAGATCCGCCAGCACCACCGCCAGCCCTTCATTCACGCACGCAACATCGAAGCCCATGTTGCCCAGCACCTGCCGCAGCGTCTTTTCGTGATACGTCAAATCGTTCGGCGAACCGATCGGCGCCCCCGGCAAGCTGAAGCACAGCCGCGTGCCTTTCCGCTCGTCTTCCGGAATCAAACGCTCCACAATCTGTTGCATCACCGCGATCGCTTCCGGTTCGTCCGGATTCAAAACGCCGTTCGTCATCGGCCGCCGCGTCTCCATATGAAACATGTTGGCGAAGCGTTCGCTTTCATTGCCGTAGACCACCATCTGCGCCCCGTCCACGCGGTGAGGCACGTTCTCTTTCTCGAGCGCGGCCCGCGTCAGCTTCGAATAGGGCAGGGGAAGAAAGGCGTTCAGTTCCGTGGCGTAAGTAAATCCTTCGCCGCTTTGGCGAGCGGTAACAATGCGGCTGGTGCCGATATCGAGTCCAATGGCTTTAGTCATGTCTGTGTGTCCTCAGGGTTTTATAGCGTTGTTGTAATTGGGTTGAAAATTCTTGGGGTACCAGTCCCAGGCGCGAAGCCTGGCTGGCAAGCTCTTGGTCCGCCGCCACCAGCCCCGGCCAGGGCCGGCTGCCGATCGCCTGCAAAAAAATATCGTCGTGCGTGAAGCCGAAAATCGTAACTGCCGCCACGGGCAATTCGTAGCCGCCTGTTAGCCCCAGTTCGCGAAAGGGGAAGGCGCTGCCCCAATCGGTGTGGTAGCCGATTCGCATGTTGTCTGGGTTCACCGAAACCTGCGCGTGGGTCACGCAGTTCGCCTCCGGTATCGCATAACGGCTTCGCAGCACTTCCGTCAACAGGCGGCCCGCATGCACTTGAGCCGTCGTCGGCCGGAACGGCTCCGCGCTTTCCGCCTCGAACGACACGCCCAAAAAGCTCTCGTTCAGATCGACCCACACCTGCTCGCCCGAAGCCCATATCGAATGCCCCGCGTGCAGTGCTGTCTGGCCTTCCGGCACAATCGCCGAGACTTGCCCGAAGCGGTCGATCAAATAGTTATAAAGCCGCCCATTGTGCGCATGGTCCAGCACATCCTCGCGGCTCCGCAGCAAAGCTCCGTTCCGCGCCGGTTCCATCGGCAAAATCTGGCTCTCCGTTGTGTGAAAAACAATTCCCACGGGTGTCGTGAACGTTTCCGATGACCGCTGCAAAGTATCCCGCCGGTAAACATGGAAGCGCCGCGGCACGGATTGCGCCTCATGATCGCGTCGCACTGTCAGCCCATTGCTATATAAGGTGTGTTGCTCGGTCTGTTCCACCACCCAGGTGCCACCGCCACTCGGCCGGCCCTCCACACTGCGGCTCATCCGCGCAATGCTCACCGGTGCCACCACGCGCGAACGTCCCAACTGATTCGCCCCCAGCAGTGCCAGCGCCGTCAGTGCTACACGAACCTGCCGTGCCCGCCCCCGCCGCCGCGTTCCGGCCGTGCGCAAATAGCGCAACTTGGCAACGCAATCCGGTTGGGCAAACGCACGCTGTTCAAGTGTGGCGAAAATGGGCAATTCGACAACTGGTGTGCCCCTTTGGAGCTATTCCTCTCAAAGGTCCAGGTATATTTCCGCCAATAATTGGTCAATACGGCTGCCGAAATATGCCGCCGGCTCCCCCGTCTCCTCCGGCCATTCAATCTTTTCAAGCCGTCCCGCCGTCTCCAGCTTCCCCGCGAACAGCAAATCGAGTCGCGCCAGCGTCTTCTCGCGCAAGAAATCCAGGTCCCGGAACGCCGCCTGGCTCAAGCGAGAAACCCGATTGAACCCCAGCGCCTGAGGGCTCAGCATCACCGTATTGCGCAGAATCCGCCGGTTCCGCTGGATCGAGCGAAACCGCAGAAATGTCTCATAATCCGTCTCACGCGCCGACGTCTGCAGCTGCTCCGCCTGACGCAACAATTCGCGGCGGCTCTCTTTCCAATCGTCTTCCGCCATCTCCGGCGCGCCCAGAATTTCAAAACCCTGCTCCACCTGCTCCCGGCAAATCCGCCAAAATCCCGCCAGTTCTTCTTCCATCCGCCGGGAGACGCGCGGTGCCGGCACAATCAACGACGCGGCAATCGCAATCGCCCCGCCCAGCACCGTATCCTCCAGCCGCACCAGCATCAGGCTGGCCGACCATTGCCCCAGCACCGTAAACAAAAACGCCACGTACACCGTAATAGAAAATGTCATCCACGGGTACGAGCTCTTCCGGAAATAAGCCGCCAGAAAAATCGCCAGCATCAGCAGCGCCCGCTCCAGCGCCAGCCTCCCGTCGGAGACAAAATGCAGCGCCCATCCCGCCACGCATCCCGCGCCCGTCATCCCCACCCGGTGCCACGTCTTGCGCAGGCTCGAGCCCCACGTATCGTTGATCACCACCACCGCAATCAAAATGGTCCAGTAAGGCCGTTGCGCGGTTACCCACGCCGAAATCAGAATCGCCAGTAAAGCCGCAACCGCCGCGCGTATCGCCGTGCGTGTGGTTTCGCTAAAGCGCTTAAAATAGCCGGCGTTCACGCGTCAATCAGCTCCCGGCTTTGACGCAACTCTTTCGCCACGTCGGCCAGATAACCGCGGCATAATTTCTCGGCCGCCTCCTGCGCCGCGCTCTTGCATTCCGCCGAATGCCGCTCCACATCGAACAGCACAATCAGCACTTGCAGCGCTTCATACTGATTCGCCAGAAATGCCGCGCAGTGCGACGGTACCAGTGCTCCCAGCGCTTCCATCTCTTCCGCTTCGAACGCCACCGCCTTGTGCATCGCCCGCAAATCGTTCTGTCCGTTTCCAGGGTTGCGCCGCGCATGCCGCAGCCGGAACAGAAACAAATCCGCCGCATGCCGGAACGCCCGTAGCGATTCATCCGGCAGCACGTAAAAATAAATCAGGTAAGCCGAACTGAATCCCCCAAACACCGCCAGCATCATTGGAAAAGGGCCGCCCGCTCCGCCCGGCTGCACCGTCGCCAGTAGCGTCAGCACGAACGCGAACATCGGGAACATGGCCTTGCCGGGAATAAACTTGCGTACATAAAACGCGCCAAACGCCGCCGCCACCAGCAGTGCTTCCTTCGCCCCGTGTTGCCCGGAAAGTTCGCTTCCCAAACCCACCGCAATCGTCGACGCAACGCCCATCGCAGCCATGCTGAGCTGCCGCGTTCGTCGCGTCGAGCCCGCTGTCGATTGCATCAGAAAGCCCGCGCTCATCCCCGCGTAGAGCGCCGCCTGCGAATGCAGAGAACGAAATGCCTCCAGCGCAATCGCCACAGCCACCACGGTCTTGGCGGCATGCTTTAATTGCTGCAAGCCCGGGTCGGGAGCCAAAACAAAATAGCGAAAACGGTCAAGCCACCCAACCGTAAAGCTTTTCTCGTTGCTCAAAAGTTTCGCTTGAGTTTACCAAAATGGAACTTCGCGAATGTGGTCCCATAAAAGGCGTATATGCTGCTGAAAGGCAAGACCGCACTCATCACCGGTAGCGCCACCGGCATTGGCGAAGGCGTCGCCCATCTGTTCGCGGAACACGGCGCGAACCTCATCCTGGCCGATCGCGATGGCCCCCGCAATACCGCTGTCGCTCAAGCTCTCAACGCGCGCGCCTATACCTGCGATGTCAGCAGCGCCGCCGCCATCGCTGCCATGGCCCATGAGCTGGGCCCCATCGATATCCTCATCAACAACGCCGGCATCTATCCCCGCAAGCCGCTGCTTGAAACCACCGAAGAGGAATGGGACCACATGCAGGCCGTAAACCTGAAAAGCGTTTTCCTCCTCACCAAGGCCGTGCTCCCCGGGATGCTCCAGCGCGGCTCCGGCAAAATTGTGAACATGTCGTCCGTTACCTTTCATCTCGGCATGGCGAATCTCTCGAACTACGTCGCCTCGAAAGGCGGCGTCATCGGCCTCACGCGTTCCGCCGCCCGCGAAGCCGGTCCTCATAATGTTCACGTGAATTGCATCACGCCCGGCGCCATCCTGGTGGAAGCCGAAAAGGCCGTGCAAACTGAAGAAGCACTCCGCGAAATCATGAATCAGCAAAGCCTCAAGCGCCGCCTGCTCCCGCTCGACATCGCCCGCGCCTGCCTCTTTCTCTCCTGCGAACTCAGCGATGGACTCACCGGCCAGACAATCAATGTCGATGGCGGCTGGGTGATGCATTAAGTGCATCGCGTTCGCGCCATCGCCACCGACTACGACGACACCATCGCCGAAATCGGCTTCGTTTCCGACACCAACCTGCGCGCCATGGAACGCTTCCGCGCTTCCGGCCGCCTTCTCATTCTCATCACCGGCCGCGGCCTCGAAGACTTATCCCCCGTCTTCCCCGAACTCCACCGCTTCGATACTCTCGTGCTCGAAAATGGGGCGATCCTCTACAATCCCGCCACTCGAACCGAGCGCCTCCTCGCCCATCCCCCACCTAAATCCTTCATCGACGACCTCCGCCGAAGAGGCGTCTCGCCCCTCCCCGCGCGACGCGTCATTCTCGATACTTGGGCCATCCATCATCAGAAAATCGAAGCCGCCATCCACGCCTCCGGCCTCAAACTCCACCTGATCTTCAACCAGGA
>JBBROT010000090.1:0-10846 GCA_038229155.1 Bryobacterales bacterium
ATGCGTGCCCACCAGCGAATTACCGCTCTGCTCCAGCGCCAGATAGTGTGTCGCCGTACCGCGCCCGAAACTGATAGTCACTTCCCACTGTCCCTGAACGGGAACCGGCGCACCCTGCGGCACTTCCGGGTTCTGGAACTTCGGCGGCTTGCTCAGCACCGCCACAACGCGGTCCGCCACCACCTTTTCATCGCCAGGCATCATCATCCACGGCGTCACCGTAAGCGTGCTGGCCATGTTGCCCGGGCGCGTTCCCGTGCCGCCCGCCATCACAATGCGCGGCTCAGTATCCAGCAGCAGCTTTGCCGCCTCAGTCCCCGTAATGCCCAACTGCGCGCCGTCCCAAATAATGCGCAGGCTGGGTGTTTTGTTCGATAGGCCCACGGGTTGAATCACGCTTGTCGTCACACCGCTCACCCCGGTAACGCGCGTGCCGATCTGGTTCAGCCACCCCAGCCACTGTTGCCACTCCGCGTCATGATCCCGCGTCTTCCATGCTTCTGTAGCGGCCAGCATGCCCATGATTTCTTCTTTGCCCACCTTCAGCGCGCGCCCAAACGCATGGTGCGGAGCGCTGTTCAACCAAGCCGCCTGCAGAAGATTCTTGTCGCCCAGCAACAGCGCCGCCGCCTGAGGCCCGCGAATGCATTTGCCGCCGCTATACGCAACCGCCGTCGCTCCCCTGGCCAGATGAATATTTGGGAACGTAAGCCCTTCCGCCGCCGCATCCACCAGAACGGGCACGTTGTGCCTCTTCGCTGCCGCGCACAAAACAGCCGTTCCCAGCGGACCCTCATCGCCGGGGCCCGCAAGTATATACACCATCGCCGTCCGCTGGCTAAACGCCTCATCCAGACGAGCCGGATCGTCCACCTCCACAATCTTCGCGCCCACCATGCGAACCGCATGGTCATAAACATTGCGCGAGTAAGTGGGAATAATCACTTCGTTCTTAAGCCCGGTCAGGTCCGGCAGCCTCTGCATGCGTTCCGGATTCGAACCCGCAACGCAAGCCGCCGTAGTATGAGCGATCGCCGCGCAGCAGCCATTTGTGACAATGCCCCACTCCGCGCCCGTCACCTCCGCAAGCCTCTGGCTCACGCCCGCCATCAACTCATCCATATGAACGTAATCGCGCGAAGCAGCCTCCATGGCCGCCTTCACCTGCGGCAAACTTTGCGAGCCCGTGATGATGGTGAAGGTGCCGCGCGCATTGATTACCGGGCGCACTCCAATGGCCCGGTACACATTCTTCGCGGCGGCCGCGGCAGCATTTCGCGCGGGCATAGCGGCGGTACCCGCCAAAGCGGCCAGGCGCCGAAAGAGTTGGCGCCGACCCATATTATTCCAAAACGAAGCGCTCATGATTGCATGTATCTTACGCGCAATATTACAATTTGTACACTACGGGAGAGCCCATGCCGGATCGAAATCGCCGTGAGTTTTTATGCAGCGCCGGGGCGGCGGCACTGCTGGGCGCAACCTACTCCGCCTCCGCCCAATCGCTGAGCCGCGCCGGCCTTCCCGGGCCCTATCCAGGCCGGGTCGTCGCCGTTCAAAATAAAACCGCCGTTTCAGGCCGCGCTTACAATCGCGAGGCCGTGCGGCTCATGCTGAACCGCGGCATTACGGAACTCACCGGCGCGCCCTCGCCGCAAGACGCCTGGCGAACTCTGTTCCAGCCCGATGATGTGGTGGGCCTGAAGCTGAATCCCGTGGGCCGGCCCTTCGTCATGTCCTCGCCCGAAGTGGTGACCGAAATTATTGGCGGCCTGCAAAGGGCCGGAGTGCCGCTCAAAAATATCGTGGCTTATGACCGCTACAAGCGCGAGTTCCTGGAAGCCGGTTTCGATAAGTGGCTCCCCGAAGGCGTCCGATGGACTTACGCGAGCGATAACTATGCCGCCCATCCGCTGCAGCTCGACATGGACGGTTACGATTCCAGCCAGTATGTGGAAATGGCGTTGGTGCTTCCCGGCGGCGACCCTGCCAACCCGCATCACCGCCGCTCGTACCTTTCCAATTTCATTAGCAAAGATGTGAACAAGCTCGTGAACCTGTGCGTGCTGAAGCATCACCAATCGGCCGGCGTCACCGTATCGCTGAAGAATCTGTCGCATGGCCTGGTGAACAACGTCAGCAGAAGCCACTCCAGCAGCACCCTCAACACCTGCGGTACATTCATTCCCAACATCGTGGACCACCCCATCATTCGCTCCAAGGCCGTGCTTAACATCTGCGACGGCATTCTCGCCGCGTATCACGGCGGTCCCGGCCCGAAGGTGGAGCGCTACGTTTGGGCGCACAACACCATGTACTTCGCCACTGACCCGGTGGCGCTCGATAAGACAGCCATGCGAGCCATTGATGCGAAACGAACCCAAATGGGCATGCTGCCTGTTTCAACGGCGAAGCCCGACAAAGACAGCACCTTCCTGAACATGCAGCCTGAGCACATTGAAATCGCCGGTGCTCTGGGCCTGGGGGTGTTCGACGATAAGAAGATCGACGTGCGCCGCTTTACGCTGGCGTGACGGATTCTTTCGGTGCCTGATAACGCACGTTCAAGTGTGGTGTCTCCAGTAACTTACCGCCCTGCAAACGGGACGTCAGGCAACTCTCCAGCATCCCGCTCACGACCAGTGTGCGTTCGGCGGGGTAAGGCGCTTTGCCCGTTTCAAACATGTGCTCGATATGGCTCACCAGACATGCCGAGTAAGTCACGTTCGGCACGGGACTCAGAAAGAACTGGCAACTCTTCACGCCGGCACCTTTGACGCGAGCCGCGAAGTTGAAATCCTGAACCGCCCCGGTCAGCATTAAGAGCGTTGTTTTCAATCCGTCGTTGTGGGTCACCAGATAGGCGGCTGGATTCTTCACCAGTTTCGGCAACTGCCCATTCGTCGCAAGATCCTGCGTGCGGCCGTCTTCGAACGAATAGCCTTGCGGTGTGTCACTACGCGATAGCGCCGATTGCAGCAGCGCGTTCGACCACCGGCCCGCCACCGCGGCTTTCCACACCGCATCGCCTTCCAGCATCTCTACATGCTTCACGCCTGTCTCACCGCCCTTGCGGCGCTCGATCATGCATTGCATTGCCTCCAGCGCGTGATAATCCATCGGGTCTGAGCCGCCGTTGCCCACCATCAGCGCTTCCTCAATTTCGCAATCGAGCGGTAATTCCAACTCTGGCAGGCGCCATGTGACGGGCAGGGAAGAGCCGGCCAACAGTGGAAATTTCTGGCGCTTGCTTTCCGCCACCATCCACTTGGCTTTTTCGAAACTCCACGAAAGGTGCTTATCGTTGTAGACCGGAACAGACCGCCCGTCTTTTTCGAACACGTCCGCGCAAGCTTTAAAAAATTCATAGCGCGGATAAAGTATCTGGCCCTTGTCATTGCGTGGGTAATCGCCATGTTCGGCGACGATCAGCACTGCATCCACGGCCAGCTTTTCGCCTCCGCACCGCAGAGTCTCGGCAATGGTCGGGTAGATCTGAAAGCCGAACTCAGAAGCACGCTGACCGCTCAAATCGCCATCCGGCTTCTGATCGATATACAACGACACCACCTTCATATCGGGCCGGTGCCATACGCCGCGATACGGATAGCCAACCAGAAACCGGTCGGCAATGTGCTGCACATGCGACAAATATTTATATATGGTGCCCACCACCGCGATGCGTTTCATTAGCTCCTCTGGAATGTGGATTCCGGCGTGGCGCGATACGCGATAGCCAGGTGGGGCGTTTCCACGCGCGCTCCCTTCCCGTGCAGGCTCTTTACTCCCGCTTCCGTCAGGCCTGTAGTCAAGAGCGTCCGCTCCACCGGATAAGTCGGCTTGCCGCTCAGGAACATGCGCTCCATGCCGTTTACCAGCGGGCTGAAAAATGTTGCCAGCGTTGTGCGCCCGTCCGGCATGGGCAAGTACATCTGCGTGCTGAAAATTCCGCTATCCAGCCGCGCGGCAAAATTGAAATCTTTCACCAGGCCGGACATCAGGAGCATCGTGCTCTTCAGGCCATCATGATGCTCATAGCGGTACGCCACGGGGTCCTTCACCAAACGTTTCATGTCGTCCAGCGTGGGAAGAATGTCGTTAAAGCCTTCGCGCGCCGGTGTCAGCGTGTGGCTGCGGCACAGTGCGGCTTCCATCAGATCGCGCGGCCAAACCCCGTCCACACACGCTTTCCAAAACGCTTCGCCCCGATATGCGGTCACGCTCTTGACGCCGGTCTCGCCGCCCTGCCGCCGCTCCACCATGCACTGTATGGTTTCCAGGCCGTGGAAGTCGTAGCTGTCCACGCCTCCGTAACAGACGCAGAGCGCTTCCGTGCACCGTGCATCTCGCGGCATCTCTAGCGAAGGCGTCCGCCACGTCACCGGCAAGCTTGACCCCGCCATCAGCGGAAACTTCAACTCTCTGGACGTGTCATAAATTTCTTTCGCCCACTCCCACTTCCACGAAAGGTGCTTATCGTTGAACACGGGCACGGCCTGGCCGCCGGCACGGAACACTTTGAAAATTTCCTGGAAAAATTGATAGCGCGGATACTGCGTTTGGCCCATCTCATTCCGCGGATAATCGCCGTGCTCGCCAACCACCACGATGCCATCCACCGCCAGCCTGTCCGTCCCCAGCGTCAGCGCCTCCGCAATGGTGGGATAAATTTTCATACCCGGGAAGCGCCGGGCGCGGTCACGGCTCAAATCGCGCGCACCCACCTGATCCACATACAGAGACACCAGATCCATGGGCGGGCGATGGTATTCGCCATTCCACCCATAGCCCTCCAGGAACCTGTCTACAATATGTTGCGTGTGGGAATATTTGAAAAACGTGGTGGTCACCGCAGCAATCTTCGGGCGCGCCGACCGGGTCTGGCCCGACGCATGTGACGCCGAAGCGATACCAACCGCCCCTGCCCCTGCCAGCAACTCCCGGCGGGAAATCTTGCGAAAACCTTGCATGGACGATCATTATAAATCTTCCGGAGATCTCGCTTGATACGGATTGCTCTTGCGCTACTCGCCGCGGTTTCTTTCGCGCTCGCCGTCACGCCCGCCGCTACCAAGCTGCATTCCAGCGCACTGGTCTTCGACGCGCATGTGCACGTCATCGACCGTCAGTTCTATCATGGCGGCGATATCGGCCAGCGCATGACGGACGGCCAGTTCGATCTGCCTCGCGCCAAAGAGGGCGGCGTC
Organism: Bryobacterales bacterium; assembly: GCA_038229155.1. Taxonomy (GTDB): domain Bacteria; phylum Acidobacteriota; class Terriglobia; order Bryobacterales; family Bryobacteraceae; genus JALYXI01. The sequence goes on from JBBROT010000090.1 coordinate 5,208, forward strand.
GGCGCAATGTTCTTCTCCGTATTCGTGACCGAAGATTATTACCCGCAGCGCCTCGAAACAAAACAGACGCTCCGTCTCATCGACCTCGCGCTCACACAACTGGAGCACAATCGCGTGATGATCGAACTAGCTCGAACGGCTGATGACATCGAACGCATCTATCGCGGGGGCAAGATCGCGGCCGTGCTCGATCTCGAAGGCGGCTTCGATCTCGATGGCGACCTCGGCGTGCTTCGCAATCTTTACCGCCTGGGCCTTCGTTCCGCGCAACTGCCCGCTCACAATTGGGCAAACCACTTCGCCGATTCCTGCTGTTCAGCCGCGCCTGAAAATCATGGCTTGAACGAACGCGGCCGTGCCGTGGTGCGCGAAATGAACCGATTGGGAATGGTGATCAATGTGTCCCATGCTTCGGATGAAACCATCGCGCAGACGCTCGCGATCAGCACCGCACCCATCGTCGCCACGCATCACGGCATGCGCGCGCTCAATGATATTCCACGCAACATGCCCGATGACCTAATGCGAAAAATCGCGGAGAAAGGCGGCGTCATCGGCTTTCAAATTGGCAACGAATTTCACAATCGCAAGGCTTACGATTATAGAACCAGTCACGCGGGCAAGCCCTTTTGGGACACCGGCGAGATTGCTCGCCGCAAAGGTCAACTCGGCATCGAAGAAATAGACCGCCTCGTTGCTCCTCAATTCCCCATGGTGGGATTCGACATCCCGCAAGAGCTTCTGCTCACACCAAGCGATTGGATCGGCGTTCTGGAGCGCGCCATCGGCATCGCGGGTGAAGATCACGTCGCCATCGGGACCGATTTCGACGGCGGTCCGACACCGCCGCGCGGCATGCACAGCATCGCCGATTTTCCCCTTCTCACCGAAGCCATGCTCAGCCGTGGTTGGCCCGAAGCGCGCATCCGCAAAGTGCTCGGCCTGAATATGCTCCGCGTATTTCGCGCCATTACGGACACAAAAAAATGAAATCACTCGCCGCACTTCTTTTCGCAATTCCGCTCTTTGCGCAAGACCCCTTAATCGAAGGTTTCAAGCTGGTGGAAGTCGCCTCCGTATCGGACGCCATCGAACAACTTTACGGGCAGCGCACGTACATGTCTCACCAGATGCGTCCGCTCTCCATTACGAAGTTCGCCGGCCCCGCCGTAACCGTGCTTCTGAAGAAGGAAGAACATAAGGAAGGCGCGTCCGCTTCCGCCGGAATGCTGGAAGCCATCGACAGCGCTCCCCCAGGCTCCGTCTACGTGATGAAGCTGGAAGGCGGCTCCGATGTCGCCGGCATCGGAGGCCTGATGGCGACCGCTATGAAGGTTCGCGGCCTCGCGGGAGTCGTCATCGATGCCGGCGTTCGAGACCTTCCGCAGATCGCGAAAATTCAGTTTCCTGTCTTCTCAACCGGCGTTGCCCCTTCCACTTCCGTCAATCACTATCGCTTCGCCGGTTTCAACATCCCGATTGAATGCGCGGGTGCGAAGGTGAACCCGAACGACATCATCGTCGCCGATCAGGATGGCGTGGTAGTAGTGCCCAGGGCTCACGCGGCGGATATTCTAAAACGCGCGCAGGAGTTAGACGATACCGAGCACCGCACGCTCCCGCTCATTGAAAAGCTGCGCTCCATCACCGAAGCGGTCAAGAAGCTGGGAAGAATTTGAGCAGCGCGTTTATTCTTTGATGTCTCTCACGCGGATAGTCCGGAACCACGCCTCGTCTCCATGGTTCTGCAAAGAGATCGGGCAATCTTTCACCGGCTGATCGGTCAATAGCCGCACCATGGCAGGAGCCGGAGCCCAACGGGTTCGAATGCCTCCGCTCGCAGCCGGAGCATCGAGCGAGGAATCCACCACTTTCACTCCGTTCAACCAATGTTCCACGTGGCTGCCGCGTACCACCAGCCTGCTCTGGTTCCATTCGCCCACCGGCTTAGTGGCATCGCGCTCCGGCACCACCATGTCATAGAGCGCGCCGGCCGCATGCTTCGGGTTGCTCAACGCGTCCGGATTGGTTTGGTTGTCGGTCATTTGGTATTCAAACCCCACTACGTAATCCTGACCCTTGGCTTGCCGGCCTTCCATTGGCTGTTCCAGGCTCCGCGCCACGCTCTTCTCGAACCGCTCGCCCGGCATCCGGTCCAGCACGAAAAAGTGCTTTTGGATGCGATACTTCACACCGCTGTTTCCCTTGGGTGAAATGCGCCACTCCCAAGCCAGTTCAAAATTCCGGAAGGTTCGTTTCGTAAATAGGTCTTCGGTGATCCGAGGGCTCGCCGTCGCCTTCAGGCACCCGTCTTCCAGAGTCCATGCTGTGCCCGCGGGCCGTTTTTCTCGAGGATCGTCCCAACCAGCCATCGTCTTTCCATCGAACAAAAGTGTCCACCCGTCCCGCTTCTCCGCCGCAGTCAACTCGTTCTCCGCGGTGCGCACTGTGCCCGCGCACAACAATGCCGCCAATACCATCCGTTTCAACATGCGCAAAGAATATCACTTGCGGGCTTGACTGATGTGGTACACTTCGGACAGTTAAGAATTCCTGGCAAGTCGAATTGAAAAGTTTAAGGTCCTCCGAAGAAGAAGTAGCGACACACCCTCCGCTGTGCCCCCACAACTCCACTCATCAGATTAGTCGGAAAGCAAATCATTAGAAAAAGGTAGATCCATGAAAGAAACAGGTACAGTTAAGTGGTTCAACGCAGCCAAAGGTTTTGGCTTCATTCAGCGCGAAAACGGAGAGGACGTATTCGTTCATTTCTCCGCCATTGCTGCTAGCGGATATCGCTCCCTCGACGAAGGCGCGCGCGTCTCGTTCATCGTCAAGAAAGGTCCTAAGGGCCTGCAAGCGGAAGAAGTCAGCATAGCCTAAGCTCCAACAAGACTTTCAGCTTCTCAAAAGGGTTCGTTTCGCATGCGTATGTCGTGCCACGAACCCTTTTTCATTTCCCCCTCACGTTTTCCTATGCGGCTTTACGCAGCCGCTTCGTTCCGGTAATGGACCGGATAAACTCCACCTCATCCTGCTTATACGGCTTTCCGTTCTTATCGAAAATCTCGTGAAACCAGATCGCGGGCTCGCGATCCGTATACGGCCTCTTCCAGGAATCCCACGGCAGATTCGTCTGCGTCTTCCCAGCCGCAAAGCCCCAGTTCATCGCCGACACCTGATACTTGCGCGCCACCGGCAGCGTTCCGGCAAACGTGCTCCCGTTGCCCCGCGCCATATATTCTGTGCAAAGAATCGGCCGCCCCAGCCGCTCTAAAGACCTGATACTCTTCTCGAATTCTTCCGGCTTCCCATAGTTGTGGAAGCTGATGATGTCGCTCATCTCCAGTTGAATCCGCTCCGTCGCGCTCAACTTCGCATCGGTGGACCAATCGCCTTTCCACACTCCGCTGGTCAACGGCTGCGTTGCTCCGACCGCGCGAGCCCACTGAAAAACTAGCGGCAAAAGCGTGTTCACGCGCTCCACTTTGTCCGCGGGCTCATCCTTGCCGTAGCTCGATCCGTTCAAATTATCCGGCTCGTTCCAAATGTCCCAGCCCAAAATTCTGGTGTCGTCTCTGAACCGGCCCACCACTCCCCGCACATACTTTTCCAGTCGCTTATACTCCGCCGGATCTTCCAGCGCCTTCCGCCCCGGGCTCTGCACCCAGCCCGAATTATGCACGCCCGGCCTCGGTGGCCGCTGCTCTCCCAATTTCGGATCCGGGTCCCAACAGGAATCGAACAGCACGAACAGCGGCTTGATGCGATGCTTCTCCGCAATCGTCAGAAACTGATCCATCCGCTTCGTAAATCCGGCCGCATCCTGCCATATCAGATCGTGCAGGAACACGCGCATCGTCGTCATCCCCAGCCCTTCCGCCCACCCCAGTTCCCGGTCGATCCGCACAGGGTCCCAAGTCTCCTTCTGCCACATCTCGAGTTCATTGATTGCCGACGCCGGAATATAGTTGGCACCCACCAGCCACGGCTGCCGGTCATACCATGTATTGGCCCGCTTGGCGCTCCATGGGCCGGTCTGTCCGAAAAGGCTCGCGGCCAAAAGAAAGGAAACGCTACAATTCAAAATTCGCATGGCAAATCAAGATTCTATCGCCACCGCGCCCTTCCCTTGGCGAGTCGTTCTCGCCATCTCTGTAGCCGCCCTGCTCATCCATGTCCTTACCGCGCCTCGCTATGGCTACTTTCGCGACGAGTTCTATATTCTCGCCTGCGGTCGCCATATCGATTGGGGCTATGTCGATCACGCGCCGCTGGTCGGTCTCATAGCCCGGCTCACCACCATCACCCTCGGCACCTCTCTCTACGCACTTCGTTTCATAACGGGAATTTCGGCCGCCCTGAAAGCCCTGCTCACCGCGCTCCTCGCCCGTGAACTGGGCGGCAACAGATTCGCCGTTGTCCTCGCCGCCTTCTCAACCCTGCTCATTCCCGTTTTCCTCGCCAGCGATAATCAATTCTCGCTCAATACCTGGGAGCCGCTCTTCTGGCTATCCACCCTGCTGGCGATCCTCATCTCTCTTCGCACCCACCGTCCGAAACTGCTCCTATGGGCCGGGTTCTTCGCCGGGCTTGGTCTCGAAAACAAGCACTCCACTCTCTTTTTCCTGGCCGCACTCGCGCTCGCCATCCTGCTTGGCCCGCACCGGCGCCTGCTTCGCGTGCCCCATCTGTATCTCTCCGCCGCCCTCGCCGCCCTGATCTTTCTTCCGAATCTGCTCTGGCAGCTAGCGCACAACTTTCCCACTCTTGAGTTCCTTCAAAACGTCAACGCCACCCACAAGAACGTGGAACTGCCGCCAGCCAAATTCCTGGTTGCGCAACTCATGATGCTGAACCCCGTCAATGCGCTCCTCTGGCTGCCAGGGCTCTACTTCCTCCTGCGACGCGCGCCCTTCCGCTTCCTCGGCCTCACTTATCTGGTCCTCCTGATCGAGCTGATGGCACTCCACGGCAAAGATTATTACCTCGCTCCCATTTACCCGCTGCTTCTGGCGGCAGGTGCCGTCTTCTGGTCCACCAGGCGTTGGCCATTCTCGGTACCTGCGGTTCTGATGTTGGCCTCCATCCCCGTCTTCCCCGTGGTCCTGCCCATCCTGCCCGCTGAGCAACTCGCGCCTTATATGTCGAAGCTCGGCATCGCCCCCGATAAAACGGAAGTCGATCACAACGGACCTTTACCCCAAATCTTCGGCGATCAATTCGGCTGGCCGGAACTCGCCGCCGCCACCGCTCAGGTCTACGCTACTCTCCCTCCGGACGAGCAACAACGAACGGCGGTTTACACCGCCAATTATGGCGAAGCCGGCGCGCTGGAATTTTACTCGTCGTCGTTCAAATTGCCGGGCATCCTGTCCGCGCACAATACCTATTGGTACTGGGGCCGCGACGCTTCACCGAACACTCTTATCCTGGTGAATTCGGAACGCCTCATCCGAGAGGGCCACTGCTCTTCCGTAACCGAAGGCCCCGACGTCGGGCACCCGCTCGCCATGGGCTACGAACACTTCCGTATCCGCGTCTGTCATGGCCTGAAGCAGCCCCTTCCCAGCCTCTGGCCTAAACTAAAACACTGGAGTTAAAACATGCCTCTCGACGCCCTAGTTCTGGCAAAGACC
>JBBROT010000091.1:0-10710 GCA_038229155.1 Bryobacterales bacterium
CTCCATGCCCAGAGGCTGCCAGGAAGAATAATCCACCGTGTGGCGAACCGTTTCGAGCGGCAAGAGAAACATCACGCGGCCCTCGCCTTCAATCTCGGCGGTCACCACGGGGCGCATGATAGAACCGGCTCCCGACGCAAACGCCTTGCGACCGCTGAGATGGATGACGTCATGCCGGCGCGCCGTGACACCGTCCGGCGCATCTGTATTCCAGACGCCGAAGATCCGATCGTTGTGAAGGTCCAATGCGGCGGCGTCGCTGTCACCGTACTTCGCAATCAGCATCAGGGCATTGACGTGACCCTCATACAACCTGCCCGTTGACAGGTCGCGCGCGCCAACCTGGCGAAGAACTTTGAGAGCCCTCGAATGCATATGAGGCAGCAAGCCCCAGCCTTCCGTGAGCGGTGCTGAGAGAAGCCCTTCCACGCGAAGCCTCTGAAACTCATCCACCGGAAAAGCGAGAGGCTTGCCGAACAACGCTGCCGGTTGCGCGGCGGTCAAGAAGATTTCTCCTGTTGCGCGGGCGTGCTCTTCAAGGGCGGCCGCTGCACCACATCGAGCATCCTTCGGCCCGATTCCGCAATCTCCATCACGGCCTGTTCAAACGCCATCTGGTTCGCGCGGGACGGTTTGCGAAAGCCGCTAATCTTTCTCACGAATTGCAGCGCCGCGCCGTGCAACTCATCGTCCGTGGCGCTCTGTCCAGGTTGATTCAGTACTTTAATACTCCTGCACATTCCTCAAGGTACCATTCAAAGGAATGGCATCGAGCGCGGGAATTCTACCCGAGATTCAAACAAACCGCTCCGGTTTTTTCTCCGCCCTGAAGCCCAATCTGACGCTAGCCGAAGCCGGCTTGGTCTTAGTGGTGGGCCTATCGATTCTGATGCTGCCGATCGCTCCCATGGGGATACGGTACTCCGCCGGCGGAGTCATTCTATTCCTCTTCGCTACCCTTTTCACCCGCAATATCGCTGTAATTACCACCGTTGTTCTGGCCGCAAGTCTTGCTTATCGTTTTTTCTATCCTGGCAGCGCCTGGCAAGATCAGCCATGGGCTCAGTGGTACAGCATTTCATCTTTATTGACCGGTCACAACATTCTGATCGCCTCACCGCTGGTGGGAATGTCCATGGCCAGTTACCTTCCCATGGGCGATTTATTCGGCGGCGTTTTCATCGCTCTCGGCATCGATTCTTACTGGCGCGTATGGCACGTTGTGGTCCCCTGCCTGCTGCTGATTCCGGTTCTCGCCGGACCCAGCGCGGCCACTTTAATGATGTTCATGGGCACCGTGATGTTTTTTCCGTACTGCGATTACACAACCGCCGGCGGAACGCTGGAGATTTCCTATGCGCTGGTGTTGGGCGGAATCGCGCTCTACCGCTGCGGCCAAATCACGGCATCGCTCCCGCTCTTTGCGTTTGCCGCGCTTTTCCGCCAGCCCAACATCATGCTGGTGCCATTCGTCTTTCTGGTGCTTTGGAAAGACAGGGATTATTATCGCGGGGCGTTCTTTGCCGCTCTGCTCTTCCTGTTCGGCGGCTTCTACATTCTGTTGGACCTGCAGGGTGCCTATCTCTGGCTATTCCGTTTCTGGGACAAGTTCCTGGACAGCTTCTACAACGCCAACCATGGGCTGAATTCGAACTACACCATCTCTTCCATCCCGCACATGTTCGGAATCGATGACAGGGTGGCGTGGGGTATCTGGCCGCCGGCCTACCTGATTCTGGTTCTTTCGAGCATTGGCATTCTGTTCCTGGTCGCTAATCGAATGACATCGAAGGACAACATTTTGTTCCTCGGCGTTCTGGCGACCGTGTTCGTCTACATCTTCTCTCGTGGCTATGCCCAATTCCATTACCTTGCCGCGACTGCCATCCCTCTTGCCGCGTTTCAGTTCGCTGTTACGCGCAAGAAGGCCAGAGTTGTAGATTACTGGGCCAAGGGTCTCGCGGTCTTTCTGTTCTGGGTGGGCGTGGTCCCGTTTGCGTGGTTCCTTCTGGGCCGCGCCGATGCCGCCATTCAATCGTTTCGCCATGAGCCGGCAGTGCCCGTTGCGACAACGGAGTTCGTAGACCCTGACGGCACCCATGAGCAAGTGCCTAACATCGATGGCGCGGACAAGAATAGCCAGTTGTACTCCATGGACCAAGCCGCCGAATTTAATTTCAATCCTCCGGCGTTGCTCTCGCACGTTCGCCTTTCGGGCGATCATCTGGAAGTTCTCGATGTGAAGGGCGTGGAACTTCCGTGGGCTACTGAAACGGAAATGCGAGGAATCATCGAGGACGGCGAAATTCTATATTCGCTGGACGGAAACAATTTCGTCCCATTGCAGAAGATTACGAATCACATTTCCTACAGCGCTTATCCGGTAACGTTCGCGCTTGCACCCACCCCCGGGCCAGTCCGCGCCATTCGGATTCGCGCCAAAAAACTCTACCTGGATCATCATGAGTGGATACTCGGCAACGTAGAGTTTTTCGGGCGAAATCGTTAGCCCGCTTTCTCCGGTTACACTTATCGGATGAAGAGCAAGCTTTCGCTTTTGCTTCTTGCAGCTTCTCTGGCTTTCACGGTGGCGCTGGCTCAACGCAACCCCGAACACCCAGCCCGTTTCCCCTCTCGAGGAACGCGAGGCGCAATCTCCGCCGGATCGGACTATGCGACGGATGCTGGCATGCGCGCCTATTATGCCGGCGGAAATGCAGTGGACGCGGGCGTCTCAGCGATGTTTGCGGCCGCCGTTACCGAATACTCGCACTTCGGCTTTGGCGGTGAAGCGCCCATTCTGATCCGCACCGCGGATGGTAAGGTCCATGCCATCGCGGGGGTGGGCACCATGCCGACAGCCGCGACCGCCAAATTCTTTCGCGAACGTAAATTGCAGCCGGGCGATATCACGGCACCTCTTGAGAAGGGCGGCTTGAGGGGAATGGTTCCCGTGGCGGGCCTGCTTCCTGCACTGGTGCCGGGCATGGTGGATGCGGGGCTGGTGGCTCTGCGCGAGTATGGCACGCGTTCCTTCGCCGACGAAATTGCACCGGCCATCGAACTTGCGGATGGCTCCGCCATCGATGAATTGCGCTCCACCACCATCGCGGGCAGTACGCCATTCTTCGATCTTTGGCCCACTTCGAAAGAGCACTTCCTTCCGAACAATCGCATTCCCCGAATCGGCGAAGTATTTCACCAGGCGGATTTGGCGCGCACGTTGCGTTCCATGGCCGCCGCTGAACACCAGGCACTGGCCAAAGGTAAATCCCGCACCGCCGCCATCGATGCGGTTCGCGATTATTTTTACCGCGGGGAGATCGCCCAGAAGATCGATGCGTTTTCGCGTAACAACAAGGGACTGCTTCGCTATTCCGATATGGCGGCGTTTCACCTGGAACCCGAGGACGCCGTCTCAACAAATTTTCAGGGCTACGAGGTTTATAAGCCGGGCTTCTGGAGCCAGGGACCTACCATGATTCAGGTTCTGAACATCCTGAATCCCATCGATCTGGCCGGTATGAAGCTGAATTCCGCGAACTATATCCACACGCTGGTGGAAGCGTTGAAGCTTGGCTATGCCGACCGCGATACCTATTACGGCGACCCCCGCTTCAACAAGATTCCCTCCGACCGGCTGCTTTCGATGACCTATGCCGACGAACGCCGCAAGCTAATCGGCCCCACGGCCTCTTTAGATTTTCGCCCCGGTAAAATTGGCGAACATCCTCCGCCGCACCCGTCCGAATCCGAATCCGCGCCGCTTCATATCGACGATTCGCTGATGGCCAAAGACACCACCTGCGTGGACGCCATCGATAAGAACGGCATCACGTTTTCGGCGACCCCGTCCGGTGCCTGGCTGCCGTCCGTGATAGCGGGCGATACTGGCATTCCTCTTACCGAACGCGCGCAAAGCTTCCTTCTGGTGCCCGGTCACCCGAATGAATTGGCTGGCGGCAAGCGCCCGCGCGTGACGCTTAGCCCTACCATCGTGACGAAAGACGGGAAAGCTTTTCTCGCGCTCTCCACGCCGGGCGGCGATAACCAGGAGCAGTCACTCATCCAGGTGCTTCTCAACGTGATCGAATTCAAAATGAACGCCGAAGCCGCACTGGAGGCACCCCGTTTCCAGACGCGCCACTTGGTCTCCAGCTTCGACAACCACGCCATGAATCCCGGCGATTTGCTGCTCGACGACCGTACCGCGCCGCAAGTGATGGGCGAACTCGGCGAAAAGAAACACCGTCTGGGAACCCGCTCCCGCTGGAATAGCGGGGCCGCGCCGGTCATGATCCGCGTAACTCCGGGCGGCGTGTTGGAAGCCGGGGCCGATCCGTACGGCTACCGCTCCGCCAGGGCATGGTAACGGAACGCCAGCCTTCACTCTTCGATGAACCAGCCGACGATACACCGGAATTCGGGGCGTCCCTCGCGCCCCTGCTCCGCCCTCGTCTGAGTGAACTAGCCGCTCACAATATATTTATCGGCGGAAGTTCGTGGAAGTATGAGGGTTGGTTGAAAAATATTTACACACCCTCGCGGTACTTCACGCGCGGGCGTTTTTCGAAAAAGCTGTTTCAGGAAACCTGCCTCAGCGAATACGCGGGAGTCTTCCCCACGGTCTGCGGCGATTTCGCCTTCTACCAGTTCCCCACCGAGGCTTTCTGGCAGCGCCTTTTCGCTCAAGTCCCGGAGGGGTTTCAATTTTCGTTCAAAGTTCCGGAACAAATTACCTGCCGGGCGTTTCCGCGCATTCCCCGCTACGGCGCGCAAGCCGGGCTCACGAACCATACCTATCTGGACACCCATCTATTGCGCGATGCTTTCCTGCGGCCCCTTGAACCCTACCGGGACAAGCTCGGCGCGCTGATCTTCGAATTCGGCTATTCTCCCACTCCGGAGAAAGACCTTCTCGAACTGCTCGCTCCGTTTCTTTCGGGCTTGCCGCCGGCGCACCGGTACGCGGTGGAGATCCGCAATCCCGAATACCTTACCCCCGCGTACTTTTCGCTGCTGCGCGACCGCAACGTGGCGCACGTTTACAACTCCTGGACCCGGATGCCTTCGCTTCAGGAACAAGTTGCGATCACGGAATCACGCACTGCGGATTTCCTGGTGACGCGCGCCTTGCTCCGCCCCGGGCGAGCCTACGAGGAAGCTGTCCAGGCCTTCTCGCCCTACACGGAGGTGCGCGACCCGAACCCCGAAGTGCGCGCGTCCCTGCGTGAGATTGTCGAGATCTCGCGCACGGGACGCCGCACCAGCTTTATTTACATCAACAATCGACTGGAGGGGAATGCGCCGGGCACCATTGTCCACATCACCGATGATGACCTCAATGATGACAGCTAGGTTATACTGAAAAGTCGTCCCCCGGGCTCTTAGCTCAGCTGGTTAGAGCGCCTCCCTGACACGGAGGAGGTCACAGATTCGAATTCTGTAGAGCCCACCATTCCCCATCGTCGCACCGCCACCGTACCGCATGCTGGTCTCCAGTACGGTATGCTTACAAGTGCTATGGAAACTGCACGCAAGATTACGATTGAAATCCCGCCTGAACTGCTCGACCAAGCTCAACGTGCGAGCGGTGCAGGCATCACTCAAACCGTTCGCACAGGATTGCAGCTTGTTGCCGCTTCACAGACGTACGCGAAGTTGCGAGGATTTCGCGGCAGGATTCGCTTCGAGCATACGTCGTCCGACCTTAAAGTCGATCGATGATCGCAGCCGATACGAGTACATGGATCGCATTCTTTGAAGGTGAGGCGGGTAACGACGTCGAATTCCTCGATCGGGCGCTCAGGGATCGGCACGTTCTCATGGTTCCTCCTGTTTTGACCGAATTGCTGAGCGATCCGGGCATGTCCGCTGAACTATCCAAGATTCTCGTCGAGCTACCACTTGTTGACCTCAAGCCTGGATTTTGGGAACGAGCTGGCGCACTCCGGTCGCGAGTCCTGGCGAGGCAGCGCAAGGCACGGCTCGGCGATGCGCTCATCGCCCAATGCTGCGTAGATGCAGGCATTCCACTCTTAACCAGAGATCGGGATTTCCGCGCATTCGCAGGAACGGCGGCTCTAGAATTGTTGGTCGACTTCGGCCAAAATTCTTGAGGGCTGGGTGGCACCGCAGCTTAGGGTTGCAAAACCACCTTCATCAGGTTCGAATCACCCTGGTACAGCTTCTGAAACCACTGCGCACCCTCTTCCAAAGGTGCCAGCGCGCTGATGATCGGTGCCACCTGGATGAGGCCGCGGCTGAGCAGGTCGATGCACTCGGGATACTCGCCGTTCGAGGCGCAGGAACCTTGCAGACGGATCTGCCGGCTCACCACCATCTGAAGCGGAATTTCCACATTCGGGCTCACATTGCCCACCAGCGTCACTGAGCCGCCCTTTCGCACGCTTTGAATCGCGGTTTTGATAGGGCCGCTCGCTCCCACGGCTTCGAGCGCCACATCAGCGCCGTGGCCCGCGGTCATCTCCGCCACGCGCGCGGGAACGTCGGCATTTTTCGGGTTCAAGGTATCTGTCGCGCCAAAATCTTTCGCTACCTGTAGTTTCGCGTCATCCAGATCCACCGCGATCACGCGCGTGTAACCCGCCAGCTTCACCGCCTGCACAATCAGCAAACCAATCATGCCGGTGCCTACCACAACGGCGGTGCCGCCCAATTTCTTCGGCGTGATATTGACCGCGTGAACCGCGATGGAGACCGCCTCGATCAGCGCGGCATGTTCATAGGGCAGGGAATCGGGCAGCTTGTAAATGATGTTTTGCGGCACCAGCACGTACTCCGCAAACGCGCCGTTGCGGCTGAATTCCTGGCACGCCACACCCAGAACCTGGCGATTGTCGCACAGGTTAATCGAGCCCTGCGAGCAGAAGAAACAGGTACCGCAGGAGACCGTGGAATCGAACGTCACGCGTTCGCCTTCGCTAAAGCCCTTTACGGCCGAACCCACCGCATCCACCTCGCCCGCGGCCTCATGGCCCATCACCAATGGCGGAATCCGCCGCCCGGTGCTGCCATCCCAACCGTGCACGTCGCTCCCGCAGATGCCGCACGCCTTCACGCGCACGCGCACCTCATTGGGTCCCGGTTCGGGTTTCGGCATATCCACCAATTCCAGTTCTTTGTAATTTTTCAGCAGCAGCGCTTTCATCTGAACTACTCTATCGAAATGGCAGTTTCTCTGAAAGACCAAGCAGTCCTAGTAGTCGGCGCATCGAGTGGCATCGGTCGCGCGACTGCCGTTCAGTTCGCAAGCAAAGGTGCCCGCGTGATGGCGAGCGCGCGGCGCGAAGACCGGCTGGCGCAGCTCGCACAGGAGCATCCCTCCATTGAAGTTTTCGCCGCCGATGCCTCCGACCCCGAACAAATGGAGCGCCTTGCGGCGCATGCGCGTGAACGGTTGGGCCGGATCGATATTCTGGTCTTCGCAACCGGTACGAATACGCCGGATCGTTCCATGCAGCGGTTGCGGGTCGATATCTGGGATCACATGATCACGACGAACCTGAACAGCGCTTATTACATTACGCGCGCCGTGCTGCCGGCCATGCGTGCGGCGGGCGCGGGGCACATGATTTATGTTTCGTCCATCTCAGGCACAACGCCCGATGTTTCGGGTGCCGCTTATCAAGCCGGTAAGCGCGGCCTGCTCGGTTTGGCACACGCGATTCGCGTGGAGGAAAAAGAGAACGGCATCCGCACCTGCGTGGTGAATCCGGGGCTTGTGGAATCGGAAATTCTGGAGAAACGGCCCGTCAAGCCTTCCGCTGAACTAATTGCGAAAGCGCTGCAACCGGAAGATGTCGCCGAGATCATCGTGTCGGTTGCCGAACTGCACCCGCGCGCGACGGTGGCTGAATTGGAGATTGTACCGACGAAGATCTAGCTATTACCAGACCAGCCTCGCCGCGATTTGCACGTATCGCGGCGAGTTGCTCTGCTGTAGCGGAAGCTGCCCGAAACGCGGATCTTTGTAGTTCGTGTTCGGACCCGGAAAGATGGGCGTGTTCGTCAGGTTGTAAGCTTCGCCGCGAAACAGAAGCTGTTTGTGTTCGGTGAGCCAGAATGTCTTTTCCACGCTCGCGTTCACTTGTGGCGCGGTGGGCGTTCGGATGTTGGGGAACCGGTCTTCCGTATTGCGCAGCGTGAACAGCGCGCGCGATTGATAGCAGCGCTGATCATTGTTGAACCAATGGTCGGCGGTCTGGCCGCCAGGGGCAAGATAGCTGCCGCAACTGAATGTTGCATCGGGCTTATCGACCGGATAGCCGGAGAGATAGGTAAAAATCCAATCCACCGTCCACCCGTTTACGAACGCTCCCGCGAAGCGCGGCACGTCGCTGAACCATCGCCGACCCCAGCCCACGGGCAGTTCCCAAGTGCCCGCGAACGCAATGTTCTGCGGCTTATCCACGCTCGACAACTCATGAACCGGCTGCTCGGCGATGTTCCAATCGTTCAACCTGTGGCTCTGTTCGAAGCTCTTCGAATACGTGTATGAGAACAGGAACGATAGGATGCCGGCCGATTCGGAATCCAGAACCCGCTTCTCCATCTGAACCTGCAACGAATCGTAGCGGTAGCGAGCCCATGCGTTGTTACGGATCACAATGCCGTTGAACGCGGGATAAGGCCGCATCAGGGAACCGGCCGTGATGGCCGACGCGCCGCCTAGATCTGAATTCGCCGGTAGAATGCCAGCAAACGGATTTGGTAGCTGCCGGTTTAAGAAGTATGGGTTCGCGGTTCCCTTCGCGAAATCGGAGGCGCTCACCGCGTCCACCTGTTGAGGCAGGCTGGCATGCACCGTCACGCTACCCGCGTAAGAAACATCGGCCAGCAGGTGCCACGGCAACTCGCGTTGAAAGCCGGCTGAGTACTCATAGGTTCTGGGGATAGGCCGTTTGCGCGAATCGTAAGAGATGGCGTTGCCTATGTTAGTCAGCAAGCCCAGCGTAGCCCCGGTGGGCGCGATGATGCCATTCGGGAAGGGATTCTCGAGCGAATAATCGCCTGTCAATCCGGCGGAAGGCGTGATGCCGCCGTCAAGTGAACGAATGTATGAGGTGCGTTGGCTGAAGCCGTCCGTCGCGTTCAACTGCGTGGCCGTTCGGTAAAAGATGCCGGCACCGGCGCGCAACACCGTCTTCGGATGAAAGCTCCACGCCAGCCCCACGCGGGGCTGCCAATCGGTCCAATCCGTAGCGTACGGACGGCGGTTCTTCGCATCGGGAAACGTGCGGCCGCCATAAATGGCAGCAGGTGGGTCGGGGTATGGATAAGCCGGATCGGTGGCATCGTATTCGCTCTTGAGCGTTTTCCAATTGGCGATGATGCGGTCGCTCAGCGGGTTCTTGTTTGTGAAATCGAACCCCTGGTTGCCGCGGTCGAATCGTTCCACAAAAGGAAACTGCACATCGTAGCGAAGCCCCAGATTCAGGGTCAGGTTCGGGCGAACTCGCCACGTATCCTGCGCATAGAGAGCGAAGTAAGGCCACGTGCGGTAGAAATTATCGTTGTAATCGATGTAGCCGGAATACGGTAGCCCGAGGAGCAGATCGGCAACGCCGCTGCCGTCCAACACGCCCCGGCTTCTGCCGGCATATTGCTGTGTCCACTGCCGCGTGAAGGCGAATTCGCCATTGGCGCGTCCCGGCCCGGCCTTTCCCAATGCCGCATACACGAACTCGCCGCCAAGGTGAAGCAGATGCTTGCCGCGTGTCTGGCTCACGCTGGGCGATAAATCGATCTGATTCTCTGTATTCCACGTAAAATAATTTCCAATGATGGGCGAGGAAAGATCCAGGTCCACGCGCGGGGCGGCATTGTCGGGAACGGTGGGCGCGTGGGGCAGATTCAGAATCCCAAGCTGGTCAGCCGTCAGACAGCCTCCGCAATTGCTCTCCGGGTAAAATTCCGTGAAGCGACCCAGCGACGCGCGCAGATCGAACACGGTAAACGGCGACACCACGCGCGTCCACTCGACAATGTAATTCTGCCCGGTGCGTTCCGATGTGCCCGTGCCTAAATCGGCAGGCGAAGGGAAGCCGTTGCTGCTCTGCGCTTGCGTGGAATGCTGAAACGTGAACAGCGTATAGACACGGTCGCGCTCATTGAAATTGTGATCCCAGCGGCCGATGGGCTGCACATAGCCGAAGCGGCCGCTGTTCGCGCCATTTAAATAATTCTGGGTTAAGCCCGGTCCATTCGGTTCCGGATACAACGCAAGAATGGCTGAGCCCACGGGGCTGATTCGTGAATCTGGTATCACGTTCCGGGCGAAGGGCAGACGGATGAAGGTGCTGAAGCACTGCGTGCCGCGCGGTGTGTCGATGCCGTCGCGGCAGGTCCGCGTGGTGAGCGGATCGTAAACGCGAATGCCGTAATCGCTGAAGTGTTTGCCGTCTCGAAGATTGAGCGGCGGCGTATCGCTGACCACCGGCGCCGGTGCAATTTCGCGATAGCCGTCGAAGCTGAAAAAGACGAAATCCTTATCGCGCCGGACTGCGCCGCCGGCCGTTCCGCCGAATTCGTGCGTGATGTGTTTGCCGCGCCCCAAGCCAATCCGGTTTTTCTCAGACGAGTTCGCATCGAACACTGCGTTGTGAAGAAACTCATAAGCCGAGCCGTGCAAGCTATTCGCCCCGGACCGCAGTGTGACGTTCACCGTACCGCCGCCGGTGCGGCCGA
>JBBROT010000092.1:0-10660 GCA_038229155.1 Bryobacterales bacterium
CGATGACCGGATCGATCTTTCCAGCCTTGGCGTCCTCGACCAAATCGCGGCCGTATTTCGTCAACGCTTCGTAACGATTTTCAGCCTGATCGTCGGTGACGGTGCGGCCTTGACGGACCGCATCCACCGCGCGGCGCAGAGCGCCCAGGTCCAGCGCCACCAGGCGCTTGCCCATCAACTGCGCCGGTACATCGCCCTTCCCCATGCGGGCGGCCAGGCCTTCCACAATCGCCGTCTTGCCCACGCCGGGTTCGCCGATCAGCACCGGATTGTTCTTGGTGCGGCGGCTGAGCACCTGCATCACGCGGCGAATTTCCTCATCGCGCCCGATGACGGGGTCCAGCTTGCCTTTGCGGGCCTGCTCAGTCAAATCCACCGCGTAGCGTTCCAAAGCCTGATACTTAGATTCCGGATTCTGGTCAGTAATCCGCTGCGTACCGCGCACGCTGACAAGCGCTTTCAGCAGGGAATCGTGTTCGGCACCGGCGCGCTGCAAAAGCTGGCCGCTGGGGTCGAACTTCTGGTCCGCAATGGCCAGTAGCAGATGTTCGGTGGAAACGAACTCATCTTTAAAGCGTTCCGCCTCTTTGAAGGCGGTTTCGAAAACCTGATTCGTGCCCGGGGAAATCATCATGCCGACTTGCATGCCGCCGTTGCCGGTCACCTTCGGCAGGCCGTCGCTCAAACGCTGGGCTTCGGTGAGGACCGCATCCGGCTGAACACCGCATTTTTCCAGCACCGGCCGCACAATCCCTTCGCGGTCTTCAACCAGCGCAATCAGCAGATGCAAGGGGTGTACCGCCTGATTCCCGTGCTTCTCCGCCACACCTTGGGACTGTTGAACTGCTTCCTGTGCTTTTTGAGTTAATTTATCGAATCGAAACATGGGGTCCTCTTTCAAGTGCGAAAAGGCAGTCCGGACTCTCGCGATCCGGGCGGCCCGACTCGTATAGTTACTTAGATGCGGGATTAGCGAGACAGTTGCCGAATAGCGGCGTGTGTGGGGCAGCGAGCCAGGGCTTTAGATAATCTCATCTGAGCCAAGAATAAAATATGAGTCCATGGTTGTCAATAAACTACCCTCAAATTTACGCCGCCACCGCTACACATCCCCTGTAACCTTAGGTTTCGGCAAAGCGCCTCTTCTTTTTGCCATGCCAAGATGCTGGTTGAGTTCGAGCTGATTCAGAGAGCCCAAAAAGGGGACGAAACTGCGTTTACTCAAGTGGTTTCCGCCTACAGGCGTCGAATTTTGGGCACCGTTGCCCGTTTGATCAACCATCCCGCGGATGTGGAAGATGTTGGCCAGGAGGTGTTTCTCAGGCTTTATTTCTCGCTCGATCAGCTTCGCACGCCGGAGGTTTTTGAGCCTTGGCTGTATCGTTTAACGGTGAATGCCGCGTATGACTATTTAAGGAAGAGCCGGCGAAGAATGGAATCCCGGATGTGCGATCTTTCCGAGACGCAGGTGATTTTAGCCGATGCGGCAGCCAGTAGCCAAGCCAGTTTGAACGATACGCAGAAACAGGAAACAAGGTCTTATGTGGAAGAACTGCTGTCGCCCCTCTCGGAAGAGGATCGGGTTTTGCTGTTGATGAAGGAAGTGGAAGGTCTCTCGCTGCGGGAGATGGAACAGGTGTATCAGGTGAATGAGACTGCTTTGAAGGTTCGTTTGTTTCGTGCGCGGCAGCGGGTGTTGAAGGCTTTGCAGCCGGGCGGGGCGAAGCGGAAGCGCGGCAAAACAAACGTCGCCGCGGCAGAATGAAAGGAGAGTAACGGGAAACATGACAAAAGAAGATAACGGCTGGCGCGATCATAAGTTCGACGCGCTGTTTCAACAATACCGGGAAGCGTGCGGTTCGCCCGAAGGCGGGGTAAATTTCATGCCCGAGCTTTGGGCGCGCATTGAAGGCAAGCGCTCCCGCGCCCGTCTCTTCGAACGCGCCGCGCGGTCGTTGGTGGCTGCCGCTGTCGCTCTCTCCCTTGTTCTGGGTGCGTTCCTGGCTCTCCCCAGCAAGCAGCCTTCGGCGTTTTATTCCGAAAGTTTTGTGGAGCAGATTGCCAGCGATAACACCACCGCAAACGGCACGTTTTTCGAACCTGTGCGCCTGGAACTGACGGCAACGGAGCATCCGCGGCGCTAATGACCGGTTCACGTGTCCCTGTGTGGCTGTACCTGATTCTTGTGTTTGCCGGCGGCGCGGGTGTGGGCGTCTTCGGCGACCGGCTCTACACCACCGAAAAGGTGAGCGCCGATACGCGTTCCGGCCCGCGCAGCCCCGATGAATACCGGAAGCGGTATATCGAGGAGTTAAAGCGGCGCTTGAACCTGACTCCGGACCAATTGGTGAAATTGAACGCCGTTTTAGAGGCCACGCAGCAGCGCATGCATGCCTTGCATGAGCGTGATCGCCCGGAAATGTCGGCCATTCACCAGGAGCAGGTGGATAAAGTCCACGCCATTCTGGACGACCGGCAGGATGCCGAATACGACAAAATGCGCCAGGAACGCGAAAAGAAGCGCGCCGCTGAACGCAAGTAAGCTTCAGACAAAATAAAAGCCGCTGAGGGCCCCTTTTGAAGGGCTCTCAGCGGCATGAAAACCGGGACAAGCAACAGCTTACGAGGCGACCGGTACGCCTTTGCCTTCGCGCTGTTTGGCGTACTTTTTCTCGAACTTATCGATGCGGCCGGCGGTATCGATCAGCTTTTGCTTGCCCGTGAAGAACGGGTGGCAACTGGAGCAAATTTCAACGCGGATATCGCCTTGGTGCGTGGACCGGGTTTCGAACCTATGCCCGCAGGCACACACTACATTCACCTGTGCGTAGGCTGGATGGATTGCAGCTTTCATTGTTTGGGGACCTTCCTGAAAGGATTATTTTAACACAAACCCCCACGAACTCTCACGAGCCGCGGGGGTCTGCCAGCCTTATTGATGATACCTGAGGCAGTTTTGCTTCAACGAAGCGACCGGTCCACAGGGAAACAAATTCCGCCACTGATGAAGCGGAAGCCCAGCATGATAGAAACCATGCCGGAAGTCGACCTACTGGTCAGCCACCTCGTTGGGTCTACAACCATTTATCATTTACTTGGACCACCTCCTTTTTCAGTGATACCTAGAAATTACAACCCGCTAGTTCGTTTGTCAACAACTTTCCTGCGGCGTGCCATATCTTGTATCACAAAACGTCGTGCACCCATACTTTGCGGCCTGGTTCCATGAAGAGAACCATGAACGGATCCCGTATTCCCGTCTGGAGCGGCTTTTTCCTTTCAGGATTGTTACTGGCCTTATTGGGTGCCGCGCTCCCAGGCGGGGGATTTTACCTGACCGAAGAGCACGCGGCAGCCGGTTGGCTATTCTGCGCGGTGGGCGCGGGGCTGATGCTGGCGAGCCTGATCCCTTTCCGTCCGAGTGCCCTTGCCGTTGCCGGATGCGTGCTCGCGGCGCTTTCGCTGGTCTCCTTCGGCCTGATGCCCGCGCCAATTGGGTTCGTTTCGCAAGCTGCCGCGTGGCTCACCGTCGGTTTCGGTGCCGGCCTGGTGAACCGCGCGCTGATCGAATCCATGGGCGAACCCTACCGCGCCAGCTCCGCTTCGGCCATCGCTAAATCGGCCCTCAGTTTTCTGGTGGGCTGTCTCGCCTCCGCGTTGCTGGTGGCGGCGGGCTTCCACTTTGGGTTCGTTTCGCAGACTCCGGCGGCGCTGGCTCTGCTGCCCGCCGCTTTCGGAGTCTACTATTGGCGCAGGCCGCTTTCGCCCGAAATCCACGCCGCACCGGCAACGTCGCCGTTTCGCGAATTCTCCCGCTTCAGCCTGCTCACCATCACGGCCGCGCTGCTGCTGCAATGCGGTAGCGAATGGCTTGTGGGCGGCTGGGTTCCCGTGTTTTTGAGTCACCGCATCGGCCTGGGTCCGGAGGATGCGTTGTGGCTCCTGACGGCGTACTGGCTGGCCCTGATTGCGGGTCTGTTCGGTGCCTGGTACCTTTCAGCGCGCGTGAGCCGGGGGCGTATTCTGCTGCTGAGCATTGCCGCGGTGCTGGCGGCGTGTTTTCTGCTGGGCTCGACGAACAACGCGCCGGGTGCAGCGGTGAGTGTCGTCCTGCTGACGCTGGGGTTTTCCGGTTTATCGTGCCTGCTGACGCAGAGTCTGAGCGCTCGCCTGCCTGCGTATCGTCCTATCGCCCTGAATCGCCTGCTGACTGTGACTCTCGCGGGCGGCTTGTTCTCGGCGTGGCTGGCGGGGCTGCTGGCCTCATGGGCAGGGTTGACCGCGATCCTGATTCTGCCGGCGGTGAACAGCTTGTTAGTCGCGGCGCTCTTGCTTGTGCTCTGGCTCGAAAGTAAAGTAACAGGACGATGAAGCTGCTTGGCATTCTTCTGATTGCGGTGGCGTCGCAAGCGGCGCGGGGGCCGGTGAGCGCGCGCGTTGCGGCGGCGATTCGCGCTTCGCCGGTCGCGCGCGGGGCCTTTTGGGGAATTGAAGTGTACGACCTCAATTCTGGCCGCCAGGTTTTTCACCTGAACGAGCGGCAGTTTTTCGTTCCCGCCTCGAACACCAAGCTGTTCACCACGGCGCTGGCCCTGTCGCGCCTTGGTCCCGCGTTCCAGGTGGAGACAGTGGTCTCGGCCGCCGCGGTGCCGGATGCGGAAGGACGAATCGCGGGCTCGCTGACGCTAGTGGGCGCGGGCGATGCGAACCTTTCCGGCCGCCCGATTCCATACGATGTCGAAGCGCCCAAGCTGGACCCGCTAACTGCCATGCGCGATCTGGCGCGCCAGCTATTCGCCCGTGGCGTTCGATCCATCGCGGGCGATGTGATTGGCGACGACACCGCCTTTCCGTACGAACCCTACGGGCCCGGCTGGGGCATTGACGACCCGGCCACCGGCGATGGCGCGCCCGTTAGCGCTCTGTCTGTGAACGACAACTCCATTTCGCTCTTGGTGGAACCCGCCAAGCTGACCTTTACGCCCGCGCTGCCGGTCTTCACCGTGGAGAACCGCATCGTCCCCGCAACCGCCGGAACCGAACGGGACCTGCACGTCACGCGCGAAGCCGGTTCGTCGACGCTTCGGCTGTGGGGCACCATCCCCGAAAACGATATGGGCGAAACTTTCTCGCTCGGCGTGGACGATCCGGCCCGGTTCGCCGCGCTCGCTTTGATGGCCGCGTTGCAGGAGCAGGGCATCACGGTGACCGGGAATGCCGTCGCGCTGCACCGGTACCCGGGAGCGCCAATTGGCTTCGTTTCGCGGAATCCGGTCACCCTCGCCACGCATCGGTCGCCCCCGCTGATTGAAGATTTGCGCGTCACCGATAAGGTGAGCCAGAATCTGCACGCGGAAATGCTGCTGCGCCTGGTGGGGCGGGGAAGCCGTCGCGATGGCCTCAAGGACCTGGACGAGTTTGTCTCGCAAGCCGGAATTGACAAGACGGACTACAGCTTTCAAGATGGCTCCGGCATGTCGCGCCTGAACGTGGTGACGCCGCATACCGTGGTGCAACTGCTTACTTTCATGGCGAAATCGCCTCTGGCGGCGGATTTCGCCAGCCTGCTTCCGGTGGCGGGAGTGGACGGTTCGTTGCGGTTGCGCTTCGCGGCAAGCCGGGCCAAGGGCAAGGTCTTCGCTAAGACCGGAAGCCTTTCGCACACCAGCGCGCTCTCCGGTTACGCGGTGCGGGCCAACGGTCACAGGCTCGCGTTTTCCATTTTGGTGAACAACTACAACGGCCCTACGGCTGCGATTCGCGAGACCATCGACCGTATCTGTGCTTTATTGGTGGAGTAAAGACCATGCCGATCTACGAATACAAATGCGACACCTGCGAGACCAAGTTTGAGAAGCTTGTCCGGGCCACGCCCGAGGCGAATGAGTTGGAGTGCCCTTCCTGCGGTGAGCGTCACGTCAGCCGCCAGCAATCCACATTTGCGGCGCGCGCGAACGGAATTGCGTCCGAAGCCCAAAGCGGCGGTGGCTGCGGCGGCGGAATGTGCCGGATGCCCGGCCAGTGCGGGATGAATTAATGGAAGTTCTTTCCGCCGAAGCCAAGCAGTTTTTGACCGATCTTTCGCGCCAGTTTGAGCCCACGCGGCGCGAACTGCTGGAACGCCGCGTGGAGCGGCAGCGCGATATCGATTCCGGCGACCTGCCGCACTTTCTGACCGAAACCGAAGGCATCCGCGCGCGGGACTGGAAAGTGGCTCCCATTCCGCCCGACCTTCTGGACCGGCGCGTGGAAATTACAGGCCCCGTGGATCGCAAGATGATCATCAACGCGCTGAACTGTGGCGCGAGCGTGTTCATGGCCGATCTGGAAGACGCGAATTCCCCCACGTGGGAGAACGTCATCAACGGCCAGCAGAACCTCTACGAAGCGGTGCGCCGGACCATCGAACTCATCAGCCCCGAAGGCAAGCACTACAAGCTGAACGATAAGCCCGCCGTGCTGATGGTGCGCCCGCGCGGCTGGCACCTGCTGGAGAAGCACTTCGAGGTAGATGGCTCGGCGATTTCGGGTTCGTTTTTCGATTTCGGCCTGTACTTCTTCCATAACGCGAAAGCGCTGCTGGAGATGGGTTCCGGCCCTTACTTCTACCTGCCGAAGCTGGAGAGCCATCACGAAGCCAGGCTTTGGAACGACATTTTCGTGTGGTCGCAGGACCGTTTGGGAGTTCCGCAAGGCTCCATCCGCGCCACTGTTTTGATCGAGACCATTTTGGGTTCGTTTGAGATGGACGAGATCCTTTACGAGTTGCGCGACCATTCGGCCGGGCTGAACTGCGGCCGTTGGGATTATATTTTCAGCTTCATCAAGAAGCTGCGCAACCGCGCCGGCTTCACACTGCCGAATCGCGCGGAAGTGACCATGGACCGGCACTTTCTGAAGAGCTATGTCGATCTTCTGATCCAGACTTGCCACCGCCGCGGCATTCATGCAATGGGCGGCATGGCGGCGCAGATCCCCATTAAAAACGATCCAGAAGCGAATGAGCGCGCGCTCGAAAAAGTGCGCCTCGATAAGCTTCGCGAAGTGCGTGCCGGGCACGATGGCACGTGGGTGGCGCATCCCGCGCTGGTGCCTATCGCTAAACAGGTGTTCGATGAGTTCATGCCGGGGCCGAATCAGATCGATAAGCCGCTGGGCGAATTGAAGATCACGGCGGAAGATTTGCTGGCGGTGCCGGACGGCTCCATCACGGAAGAAGGGCTGCGCTTGAATATCGATGTGGGGATTCAGTATCTGGACGCGTGGCTGCGCGGCTCCGGGGCGGTTCCGATTTACAACCTGATGGAAGACGCCGCGACGGCGGAAATTTCCCGCGCGCAAATCTGGCAGTGGGCCAAGAACGGAGCCAAGCTGCAGGATGGGCGAACCGTGAACAGCGATATGGTCCAGCAGATGATTCGAGAGATCGGCGGTGAGAAACGGGCGGCCAAGCTGTTTTCGGAATTTGCGACCGCACCGGATTTCATCGAATTTCTGACGTTACGGGCTTATCAAGAACTCGAGTGAATTGAGACCGGCCGTCGCGCCCAGCGTGCCGACGGCGATGGCGGCGGTACGGTTTGCAAACATAGCGGCTTCACGGTGAGTATGTCCGCGGTACCGGGCAGCCAGGTACGCGCCGACGAAGACATCGCCGGCACCGGTGGTGTCGATGGCTTCGGCGGGGAAGGCTTCGGAGTAGAAATCGCCCTCGGCGGTGGACGCGAAACAGCCGCGCTCGCCCAGCTTCACCACAACTTCCGCGGCACCGGCATCGCGCAATGCGAGCGCGGCGGCCGAAGGGTCCGGCAGACCGGTGAGCTCACGCGCTTCGTCTTCATTGACGAACAGCAGGTCGGTGAAGCGCAGGGCCGGGTGCAGAACGCTCATCCATTCGCCTTCGTGATCCCACTGCGTGTCGAGCGAGGTGGAGCACCCCTGGCGCTTGGCCTGTTCCATCAACTGGGGGCCTAAGACGCGCAGGTCGCGCATGCGGTAGATGGCGTTCAGATGGAGGTGCGATGCATCTTCGGGGAACGTGACAGGCCGCGCGAAAGTGCCCGCGCTGGCACCGAGCTGATAGAACAGAGCGCGGCGCGCTTTGCGGTCCACCAGCGAAACGGAGACCGAGGTCGGCAGATCGCAAAGTTCCACTTGGGTTGCGACGCCGGCTTGCTCAAGCAAGTTCAGGAGTTGAGCGCCCGCGGCATCGCGGCCCGCCAAGCTGAGAAGCGTAACGGGGATGCCGAGCTTGGCTAGCGTGTAACTGGTGGAGCCTCCATTGCCGCCCAGGTTCTGCACGATCTGCTCGACGGTGACGGTGGTGCCCCAGGCCAGCGGTTCCGCCACCGGGCGCACCAGAATGTCCTGAACCAGGTTGCCGCACACGACGATCCTTCCGGGCATTAGTTTGCGCTGGCCAGGCTTTCGAGCAGGCCTTTGCGGATGGGCCAGACGCCTTCCGTGCGCGTGCCGGACTGTGAAAAGGAGCCTGCGGCGAGGGCACTGCCGAAGTCTTCCGCTTT
Organism: Bryobacterales bacterium; assembly: GCA_038229155.1. Taxonomy (GTDB): domain Bacteria; phylum Acidobacteriota; class Terriglobia; order Bryobacterales; family Bryobacteraceae; genus JALYXI01. The sequence goes on from JBBROT010000092.1 coordinate 8,526, forward strand.
GCTCTTTCCCATGAAGCTCTTGAGCATGCCGGTGAGCTTGGTGAGCTGCACGGTCATGATGCGCGCGTCCTCCGCCGTCTTGCATTGGGCGGAGAGCTTGGCCTCGTAGCCGCCATCGGACGGGGCTTGGCCCAGGGTGAAGGTGACGGCGTCGGCGGGGGCGAGAGCGGAAGTGAAAATCCGGCTCGCGGGGGGCAGCGCGGTGGTCTTCTGCAGCACACCGCCGGGCACGTTCAACCAAACGGGCTGCGACGGAATTTCAACGGCGCGCGCGGCACCTTCTTTGGTCATCCGGGAAGCCGCTAGGTCATCGCCGGCGACAGCCATCGCCATCACATTGTGCGCGAGCGGCACGTACGAAATGCGGCGTTCGGGAACGCTGCCGGGCATGCGGCAGAGATGGTCGTAGCAGGAACCACCGTTGTGCCCCGTGTAAGCTTCGAGCTTGGGCCAATCGAAGCGGCCCTTCAGAATCAGGAACGTGCCGGCTTGCGAAAAGGAACCGAGGATCTCGTCCAGATCGCGCTGGTAATCGAAGCCGGTGCCCGTCAGGAAAGTTTGGTACTCACTATCGACGTTCGCCTTTCCGGCGGAGAGCAGATTCAGTATGCCAGCCTTGCGCAAGACATCGATATCGAGGCGCAGCAGGGCCGCGTTTTCAGAGGGTAACCGGCGAAATAAATCCGCCTGTGTGAGCACTCGCTGCTGTTGCCCGCAGCCCGCCAGAAGGGCTGCAACAACCGCGCTACACAGCCACGGCTTCAGCCAGCGCACGCGACTCCTTCCAGAGCGAAATATAAGGCGCAAGCTCCTGCATCATGGCTTTGAACTGCGGCAACGTCAGCGATTGGGCACCGTCACTGACCGCCTTCTCCGGGTTCGGATGCACTTCGACAATCAGCCCATCGGCACCGATGGCAACGCAGGCCCGCGAAAGAGCCGGCACCAGGCTGCGCTTGCCGGTGGCGTGGCTGGGGTCCATGATCACGGGCAGGTGCGTGAGTTCATTCAGCACCGGCACGGCCGAAATATCGCAGGTGTTGCGCGTGGCGGTTTCAAACGTGCGAATGCCGCGCTCACACAGCAGGACATCGGGATTGCCGTGCGCGGTGACATACTCCGCCGACATGAGCAGCTCTTTAATGGTGGAACTCATGCCGCGCTTCAGCATGACCGGACGCCCGCAGCGGCCCAGCGTTTTGAGCAGAGAGAAGTTCTGCATATTGCGCGCGCCCACCTGCATGATGTCCGCATACTCGGCCACCAGCGGCACATCTTTATCGCTCATCACTTCCGTAATGACGGCAAGGCCAGTGGCTTCGCGAGCCTTTGCCAGAAGCTTCAGGCCTTCTTCTTCCATACCCTGGAAATCATAAGGCGAGGTGCGGGGCTTGAACGCGCCGCCGCGCAGCACGGTCGCGCCCGCCGCTCGAACCGCCTCGGCGGTTTCCATGATCTGCCGTTCGGATTCCACCGAGCATGGTCCGGCCATGACGACGAACTCATCGCCACCGATCTCCACTCCATGAACGCGCATGCGGGTATGCTCCTTCTTGAACTCTTTGCTGACGAACTTATAGGGGGCGGAGATGCGCATGGCGCGCTCGACGCCGGGCGTCGCCTCGAGCGATTCGAGACAGGCTTGCACGTCGCCGGTTCCCACCACGCCGATCACGCAGCGCTCCTCGCCCGCGATGGAGTGCACGCGGTAGCCATACTCCCGGATTCGTTCACAGACATGGTCGATCTCGGCTTGTGTCGCATGCGGCCTCATGGAAATGATCATTGGTTTTTATTTGTCTCCCAAAATGAAAAAGCCCACTCTTGCGAGTGGGCTGGTCTTGCTTAAACCGGTTCGGCTGTTAAGCCAGCGCCACTCGCGCCTTGGGGGTTGTAACCCAAAAGCGATACCAAAACGAGTAGCTAAAGAAGTAGGACATGGAAACGAATAGTGTATGCCAGAAGCGGGCGAAAGTGCAAATGTCCGGTTCTCTACATGATGTTGCTCAGCGATTGTGTCACCCCTTTCAACAATTGGAGGGTGACATTGAGTCAGAAAGAGTTGCAGCGGGTAAAGGTAGTTGCTAACGCGGTGGAAGGAAGGATCAGCGTGGTCGAAGCGGCGGAGTTGCTTC
>JBBROT010000093.1:0-10649 GCA_038229155.1 Bryobacterales bacterium
ATACATTCAGCTTTTCTTATTTCCGGTCGGCCAGACCGTCGACTACGATTTTCCCCTCTCCCACAACCTGGCCGAACATGGTGCCCTCCTCGCTCTTGCCGGGCTGCTCCTCCTGGCCGTGGCCGCCTTCCTGTTCCGCAAGCTATACCCGCTTGCCGCGTACGGTTTTTTCGCTTTTCTTCTGCTGCTCAGCCCCACATCCTCATTCGTGCCCATCAACGACGTTCTGGTGGAGCGCCGCCTTTACCTGCCGCTGTTCGCCCTGATCCTGATCCTCTTCGAGCCCCTGCGCCGCATTCGTGTAAAGCCGCTAGCGCTCGCCGGCGGTCTGGCTCTTGTTTGCTGTGTTGCCGCCTACGCGACGTGGCAGCGCGCGCAAATCTGGAGCAGCCCCATGGAGTTGTTTCAAGATGCCGCGCGAAAGTCGCCGGGAAAAGCGCGCGTTCATATTGGCTATGCAAACGCGCTCTACCATCAAGGCCGCTGCCGTGAAGCGGTTGCCGAATACGGCACCGCAACGTCTCTGAAGACCTCTGACTATATTCTGCTTTTCAACCTGGCGGCCGCCTACGAATGCATGAACGCTTCAGACGACGCGGCAACCATGCTGAACCGGTCGATTGCCCTCAATCCGCAGGCAAATGCGTACGCGCTACTGGGCAAAATTCAAGGGAAGCAAGGCAAGTTCCCCGACAGTCTGGATTCCTTCAACGCGGCTATCCGGCTGAACTACAAGTTTCCGCCAACGTACATCTATCGGGCCGCAGTCTATATTGCGATGCGCAGGCCGCAGCTTGCCTATGAAGACTACGCCGAATGTCTTCGCCTCGATCCCGGAAACCAGTTGGCTCAACAAGGCATGGCTCTTCTGACCCAACGCCGTTAGCAGTCTTAAGTTAACAACCGCATGCGGCACGGCTGGATTTGATAAAATCGCGGCAGCCGTTTCGAAGGAGCAATCATGATCCGCCTGGATGCCGATAAACCTGCTGAGTTTTGCGACGGCCTGAGGCGCCGTGATTTCCTGCACGCCGGTTCTCTTGCCGGGCTCGGATTCGGCCTGACCGATCTCTTCGGCCTTCGCGCCCTGGGTGCCGCGCCCGCCGAAAAGAAAGACAAGAATTGCATCTTTCTCTTCCTGGTTGGCGGCCCTTCACAACTCGACACCTGGGACATGAAGCCCAATGCGCCTATTGAAATTCGTGGGCCCTACAATCCCATCAAAACCAATGTGCCGGGAATCGAGATCTCTGAAAATTTCCCGCGCATGGCCCGGCACGCGGATAAATACACGCTCATTCGCGGCATGAATCACACGGCCGCCGCGGTGCATGACACCGGCCATCAAATGATGCAAACGGGCCGCCTGTTTACGGGCGGTGTAGAGTTCCCTCACATTGGCTGCGTTCTTTCGAAACTGAAAGGGCCCAAGGGCGACGTACCGGCGCACGTGCTGATGCCGCACCCGATCGGCAATACGGGCGGCAACATGCCCCATGGACAGAATGCCGGATTCCTGGGCAAAACCTTCGATCCGTTCGTCCTGAATGCCGATCCTTCAGACCCGAACTTTCGCGTTCCCGACATGCTGCCGCCCGATTATTTGAGTGCGCTCCGCGTGGATCGACGTAAGAACTGGCGGGAGATGGTGGACCGCACCGTCAGCAAATTCGAAACCTCTCAGGACGCCCGCTTGATGGATTCCACCTTTCATCAGGCCTATACGTTGATGTCTTCGCAGAAGGCTCGCGACGCCTTCGATCTGTCAAAAGAGCCGCAAAAGGTCAGAGAAAAATATGGTCTCAATCGCTTCGGGCAGAGTTGCCTGCTGGCTCGCCGCATGATCGAAGCGGGGGTTCGCTTCGTTACGGTGAATATGTTCGAAACCGTGTTCGATGAGATCACGTGGGACATTCATGGCTCGAAACCCTTCAGCCCCATCAGTTGCTATCGCGACCTTGTCGGGCCCATGTATGACATGGCGTACAGTGCTCTACTCGAAGACTTGTCCTCTCGTGGATTATTGGCCGACACGCTGATCGTGTCGACAGGCGAGTTCGGACGGACTCCGAAGGTGAATCCCGCCGGTGGCCGCGATCATTGGCCGCAATGCTGGACCATGATGATGGCCGGCGGCGGCGTGAAAGGCGGCGAAGTGTATGGCTCCTCCGATGAGATCGGCGCTGCGCCGCGCGACAACCCCAGCAACCCCGCGCAGGTGGCGGCCACCATTTATCAGGCGCTTGGAATTCCGCTCGAACTCGAATTGCCCGGCTCGCAAGGCAGGCCCATTCCCCTGGTAGAACGCGGCACCGAACCGCTGAAGATCTTCTCCTAATTCGTCATGCGTAACTTCCTTCTTGCACTGGCATTGGCGTTGCCGCTTTTCGCGGCGGATTCGCTCAAGATTTTGCCACCGGCCGCGACGCTCTCCGGCCCCGAAGCACGCCATCAGTTCCTAGCCGAGGCTTCGGTCTCCGGTCACGAAGAAGATTGGACGCGGCATGCGAAGTGGTCATCCTCGAGCCCAGCCGTCGCGGCGGTAGACCAGACCGGCGAAGTGCGACCGCTTACCGACGGCGTAGCAAAAATCACCGCGGAAGCCAATGGCCAGACCGGTTCAGCGGAGATCACGGTGAAAGCCGCGGCGGAACCGTTCCAGTGGAATTTTCGCAATCATGTAATTCCTGTCCTGACGAAAGCCGGCTGCAATCAAGGAGCCTGCCACGGCGCACTCGCCGGGAAAAACGGGTTCAAGCTTACCCTGCGCGGTTATGACCCGGAGGTGGATTACGACACGCTGACCCGCCAATCCGTCGGCCGCCGCGTTTCCCTCTTGCAGCCATCGCACTCTCTCATGCTGTTAAAGCCAACGATGGCGGTGCCTCATGGAGGCGGCAAACGGTTCGATCCAAATTCGCTCGAATATCGCGTGATCTCGGAGTGGATTGCCGCCGGTGCTCCCGCGCCCGCCGATTCGGATTCAACCGTCACCGGGCTTGAAGTGTATCCGGCTTCGGCCACATTGAAGCCCTCCGCGGAGCAGCAGCTTGTGGTGCGCGCTCGATACTCCACAGGCGAAGTGAAAGATGTCACGCGATGGGTGAAGTTCTCTTCAAGCGATGAAGGTGTGGCTTCCGTCGATGACATGGGCCATGTGAAGATGAACGGCTTCGGCGAAGCGGCAATCACGCTTTACTATTCCAGCCGCGTGCTCTATTCGCGCCTGAGCGTTCCCAACGCCGCGCCCGTCGATCCCGCTGTCTACACAACATTCCAGCGCAACAATTACGTGGATGACCTGGTGGTTGCCAAGTGGCGGAAGCTAGGTTTCGCGCCTTCGTCTCCAGCATCCGATTCCACTTTTCTGCGCCGCGTGTATCTCGATTCCATGGGCGTCTTACCCACGGCCGAAGAGGTGGAAACTTTCCTGAGTTCGAAAGATCCCGCGAAGCGAACCAAAGCGATCGAGTCGCTTTTCTCCCGCGAAGAGTTTGTCGATTATTGGGCTTACAAATATTCAGATCTGCTCCTCGTCTCGAGCAAGAAGCTGCGCTCCAACGCCATGTGGGCGTTCTACAACTGGATTCGCGATAGCGTCAAACAGAACAAGCCGTGGGACCAGTTCGCGCGCGAGATTTTCACCGGCAGCGGCGACACGCTGCAAAACGGCGCCCTCAACTATTTCGTCCTCCACAAAGACCCCATCGATCTGACCGAGAATGTCACGCTTGCGTTCATGGGCCAGCGGTTGACCTGCGCGCGTTGCCATAATCATCCGCTCGAGAAATGGACTCAAAAGCAGTATTACCAGATGGCGAATATGTTTTCGCGAGTCGGATTGAAGAATGGCTCGGAGCCTGGCGATACCGTTGTATTTGCTAAGGCGTCTGGCGATATCAACCATCCGCGGCTTCTGAAGCCGCTTGCGCCCACGCCGCTCGATGGCACTTCCATGTCGCTCGATTCCACTGAGGACCGCCGGCTTCCTTTCGCGGCCTGGCTCACCAGTCCGAAGAACGATATGTTCGCCCGCGCGATTGTGAATCGCATCTGGGGCAATTTCTTTGGCCGCGGCATTGTGGATGCCGTGGATGATCTGCGCGCCACCAACCCTGCTTCAAACGAAGAACTGCTGGCCGCTCTGACTAAGGATTTTGTAGCGCACGGTTTCGATACGCAATACCTGATGCGTGTGATCATGAATTCTTCCACGTATCAACTCTCTTCCGAAGCGAACGCCACCAACCAGAACGACAATCGCTATTTTTCGAAGTACATCGTCAAGCGATTGCCGGCGGAAGTGCTGCTGGACGCTATGTCGCAAGTGACGGGCGTGCCTACCGCATTTGCGAATTATCCCAAGGGCTTCCGCGCCATGCAGTTGCCCGATGTGCAGGTGAAGTCGGATTTTCTAGCTGCGTTCGGCAGGCCGCCCCGCGTTCTCTGCGATGCGGCGGAACGGTCTGTGGAACCGAGCATCGCCCAGGCGCTGCACGTGATCAATGGCGATACCTTGAACAAGAAGCTGAGCGCGCCCGAAGGCTTCACCGCGCTTGCGCTGAAGCTTGGCCTATCGAATGCGCGTCTGCTGGAGACGCTCTACCTGTCCGCCTACAGCCGCTATCCATCGGACGCGGAGAAGTCGGCCGTTCTTGGCGCGCTCAATGCGGTCACACCATCGACAAACACCACACGCCAGAAACAGGTTGAGGACATGATGTGGGCCTTGCTGACCAGCAAAGAATTCATGTTCAATTACTAGCCGTTCTTCTTTTCGTCAGTTCCTCGCCGGCTGAAGTAAGGCTCACAATCGCGACGGTCCCGTCCAATTCCTTCGACCCCAAGGTGGCTATCGGAGCGGGCATCGATGGTCATGAAGAGGGCGAAGTTGCAGCTAAACTTTCGCCCGCCCAAGTCGCGCGGATGCGTGGTGCTGGTTTGCAGCCGCTGATTTATCGCCTTCGCACTGAGCTTGCCGGGGAAGCGTGGCATTGGAACAGCCAGGGCACCTGGAGCGATGCCGCTCATAGCCAGGGCTACTGGACCGGCTCGGCTGCGCCCTCCGCCGAGCCAATCTCGGTGAGCTACGGTTACCGTCTGCCTCGCCGCGGCAACACAATCGATCAGGCGAACAACGACGGCTATTCGCGCATCGACGACGGCGACCTGAACTCCTTCTGGAAGAGCAACCCGTACCTGGGTGACCGTCGCCAGTGGATCGTCGTGGACCTGGGGCGCAAGCGGCGCATCAACACGGTTCGCATCGAGTGGGGCGAACCGCGTGCCACCCAATTTCACGTCGAGTACTCGCCCGAATCATTCATCGACCTCACCGCCGATTCCAACTGGTTGCCCTTTCCCGCTGGCACAACAAGAGACCTCCGTTGGCTTCGTCTGGTGCTGGAGCGCGGAGCCGGCTCATCCGCCGGCGATTGGCGCGACCGCACTGGCTTCGCCGTCCGCGAACTAGCCGCCGGATACACGGACGCATCCGGCCAGTTCACAGATTGCCTGAGGCATGCGCCGTCACACGCTCAGACAACCATCTGGGTCTCCTCAACCGACCCCTGGCATCGGGCAATCGATCGCGACCCCAATGTGGAACAGCCCGGAATCGACCGCACATTTCAAAGCGGCTTGTCGAACGGGCTCCCGGTGATTCTGGCGGTGCCTGTTATTTATGACACACCGGAAAATGCCGCTGCGCTGATGGCTTATGTGCGCGCCAGGGCTTATCCGGTCACAGACATAGAATTGGGCGAGGAGCCCGAGGAGCAGTTTACCTTCCCCGAAGACTACGGCGCGCTTAGCGTGCTCGCCATGAAAGCTATCCGCGCCGTGGGCATGAACCCGCGCTTCGGCGGCCCCAGCCTGATACTGCTGCAGCCGAACCTCAGCACCGATGCCGAATGGATGTCGCGATTGTATCGCTACTACAAGTCCACCGGCGGCTTGGACGCGCTCGGCTTCTTCAGCTTCGAGTGGTACCCATTCGACGATGTCTGTGGCGATAGCGCAAAGCAACTGGCACAATCCTCGGATCTGCTAACCGGCGCTCTGCGGAAACTGGCTGACGCTGGCATACCGCGCACGCTGCCCTGGTACATGACGGAATATGGCTTCTCGGCTTACGGCGCGCAAGCGGAGGTGGATTTGCCGGGCGCGCTTCTGAACGCCGAATCGGTGGCGCTGTTCCTGACGGGCGGGGGAGCCCGCGCATTTTTATACGGCTATGAACCGGGTGAGCTGCTGCATGATCGCTCCTGCTCCTGGGGCAACAACATGCTGTTCCTGGACGACGTGCCCACTTCCACCTATTGGGCCGCCAGACTGATCTCTCAAGCCTGGGCGGCGCCGGAAGGGGGCAAACACCAGGCCTTCGCGGTCACGACGAACAACCCTCTGGTCACCGCGTATGCATTGCGCAGGCCCAGCGGAGAATTCTCCATCCTGGTGATGAACAAGAGTGCCACGGTAGCCGAATGGCTCAACTCACCGCTTGCCGCGCCCTTCACGGTGACGCGTTTTTCGGGCGAGCAATACCGCTGGCTGGCGGCGGGCAAGCGCAGCCGCGCAACACGTTCCGAGCCGCCTGTCAGCACGCGGCAAGCTTCCGCGCGCGTGGGCCTTCCCCCTTATTCGCTGACCGTCATCACTGGCGAAACAAGCCGGTGAGATATTTTCCTGAGAAGAATTCAGTTTGGGTTTTACTTTTGCTGCATGGATGAACGCGAGCGTCGTAAAGCGATAGACATTGCCCTGGCACAAATGGATAAGCAGTTTGGAAAGGGTGCTGTTCTGCGCTTGGGCTCAAGCGCCGTGGTACCTGTCCAGGTGATTTCCTCCGGCTCCATCTCCATCGATACAGCGCTCGGTGTAGGCGGCTTCCCTCGCGGCCGCGTGATTGAAGTGTTCGGGCCCGAATCGTCCGGAAAGACCACTATCTGTCTCCAAGTCATCGCGCAAGCGCAGAAGCTTGGCGGCACGGCGGCATTCATCGATGCCGAACATGCGCTGGACCCCGGCTACGCGCGCAAGCTGGGCGTGGATGTGGAAGGCCTTCTGGTCTCGCAACCGGATTCCGGCGAACAGGCTCTCGAAATTACCGCCGCCCTGATCACCTCCGGCGCGGTGGATGTAGTGGTTGTCGATTCCGTCGCGGCCCTGGTGCCGAAGGCCGAACTCGATGGCGAAATGGGCGATAGCCATATGGGTCTGCACGCGCGGCTCATGTCGCAGGCGCTGCGCAAACTCACCGGTGTTGTGTCCCGCACCAACACCTGCCTGATCTTCATCAATCAGATTCGCGAAAAAATCGGCGTCATGTTCGGCAGCCCGGAGACCACCACCGGCGGCCGCGCGCTGAAGTTCTATTCGTCCGTTCGCATCGATATTCGCCGCATCGGGCCGCTGAAAGATGGTGACGTAATCATCGGCAACCGCACCAAGGTGAAAGTGGTGAAGAACAAAGTCGCGCCGCCTTTCCGTGAAGCGGAATTCGACATCCTCTATGGCGAAGGCACCTCCCGCGAAGGCGATCTGCTGGATAGCGCGGTGACGCGGAACGTGATTGAGAAGGCGGGTTCGTGGTTCAGCTACAAGGGCGAACGGATCGGCCAGGGCCGCGAAAATGCGCGTCAGTTTCTCAAGGCCCGGCCCGACGTTTTGGTGCGTCTCGACACCGAAATGCGCGAACTACTGAAACTTTCGATGGCTGTCGAAGGCGCGGGCTCAAATCCCTTGCCGAAGATGGTGGATTCGGATCTGCTGGTCAACGTCTAGAACGAAAATCGCTCAAAACAGCTTATTTTTCGCTATTTTTTCCTTTACTTCCGCTGCACCGTTCTTTATGATTAAGACGTTTTGATGACATCGCTTGACCGGAACAGCGGTTTGCGTTATTCATACTGACGGAATTTTAGGAGGAAGAATTTGGCCAATCAACGCATGACGCAGACGCAACTCGTAAGAGCTCTCGCCGAGGCTTGCGAGGTACCGAACAAGACCGCCAGGACAATGCTGGATCACTTGGGCAGCATGGCGGTAACGGAAGTAAAGAAGAACGGAGTATTTGTACTGCCCGGTTTGGGCCGGCTGGTTCGCGTTGACCGGAAGGCTCGCATGGGCCGCAACCCCGCGACCGGTGAATCGATAAAGATCCCGGCAAAGAAGGTTGTGAAGTTCCGTGTTGCCAAGGCAGCCAAAGACGCGATCGTTCCACCGAAAGTGAAAAAAGAAGCAAAGTAACCGAATCACGATCCACCCGAAATAACAAACCCCGCAGCTTTCAACTAGCTGCGGGGTTTGCAGTATCAACAGACCTTAATCTTGAGACCGAGGGGGACTCTCCCACCTTGCGGGAGTTCCGGGAAGCTTAAACCTGCTTCTTGTCGTCGACCTTTTCTTCTTCCTTCATGGACGTCTTGAAGTTGCGAATCCCTTCTCCCAAACCTTTCGCCAGTTCCGGAATCTTCTTACCGCCGAACAAAAGCACAGCGACAACGAGAATCAGCAGGATTTCCTGGGTGCCAAGGCCACCAATCAAAAACGAAATCGGGGTAACCATAGAGCCTCCTCTACTTAATATATCCTATCTGAGATGACATCTATTCCGGTTGAAAAGCAGCAATCTCTAGTGGAGCGCCTGACCGCTGCGTGCGGTGGCGCGTACAGCCCGGAAACGCGGCGCAAGCACTTCATCACAGGTCCACAGTGGGCCGGTGCTTACGAAGGCCATGCGCTGTTCCACGCGCCCACGCGCGAGCCCGTCGGCTTCGAACGCGTGATTGAGGAGTACGCCAAAATTGGCATCGGCTGGTGGTGCACCCATGACACCGACGTGATTCCCACCGCCGATCTCGGGAAGGAGGGGCAGCACGAAACCGTCGCGCGCATCAAGAAGGCTTTGGCCGATAACGGCCTGCGGTGTTCCATGGTGACCACGGAGACGTTTCACCACGCTGTGTGGGCGGCCAGCCCAGCGGCGGAATCGCCCGCGGTTCGCGAGTATGCGGCATTCCGCGTGAAGAACACCGTCGAGATCGGGCACGAGTTGGGCGCTGAATTCGCGGTCTACTGGCCCGGTTCTTTGGGCTACTACGTGCAAGGCGCCGTGGAGGAAACGGAAACTCTGCGCTGGTACGCGGAAGCTCTCAACGCCGCCTGCGAACACGATATCGAAGTGGCCAGGAAATACAACCGGCCCACGCTGAAGCACTGCATGGAAGCGAAGCCCTTCGAGCCGCAAGCTGAAATCCTGCTGCCCACCAGCGACGCCATGCTCGGCTTCATCGGTTCCGGTCTGCTGACCCATCCGGAGATGGTGGGTTTGAATCCGGAATATCTGCACGAACTCATGTGGGGCGGGGCACCACGAGCCGCGCTTGCCCGCGCGCTGGTCGCCGGTAAGCTGTGGCACTTCGACATCAACGATGGCTACCGTTTGAAACACGATGTCGATATCGCCGTCGGCTTAGTGAATCCGCTGGATTGGCTGAACGTGTTGGTGCTGTTGCGCAGCCACGGCTATAACGGCCCCTTCAACCTGGATTTCAAACCGCCGCGCACCACCAGCAACCACGGCGTGTTCCATGTGAGCTTCCCGACCGCTGTCGATCGCTTCATCACGCTCTGGGAAATGGCGGGCGAAGTTCTGACCGACCCCATTTTGAAGGAAGCCACCGATGCGCTAAAAGCCGGCGGCGAAGTCAAACCCGGTGCCGACGCCGAAGAGATCACTCGCGCGAATCGCGAACTGCTGACGCTGCATGAACTGATCGCGCACCGTCTGGTGCAGATCCTGCTGGGCATTCACAAAGGCCGCGTCTTCGCGTAAGAGCGGCTCTTACTTGGCTTTTATTTAACCGTACCCAGCTTATCGAGCGGCCAGTAGACGAAGACCGCTTTGCCGTAAATCAGCTTGCGATCCACAAAGCCCCAGGCGCGGCTATCGTTCGACGAAGTTCGATGGTCGCCCAGGACAAAGTAGTGGCCCATCGGGACCACTTCCGGCGGCATCGAAAGCCGGTCGCGATACTCATCCGGCACGTACGGCTCGCTGATGGGCTGCTTGTTGACATAGACCTTGCCCTCGTCGATCTCGACCTGGTCACCGGGCACCGCGATGATGCGCTTTATATAGCTTTTGCTGGTGTCCCAGGGGAAGAGGAACACCACCATGTCGCCGCGATCGATGCGGTTCGGGCCTAACCGGTAGGTGAACTTGTTGATGAAGATGCGCTCCTGGTCCGCCAGAGTGGGCATCATGCTGGTGCCTTCCACCTTCACAGGCTGATAGAGGAACACGATCAATACGACGGCGAAGACGATGGACAGCGCCAGATCGCGCAGCCATGAGATGCCGCTTAAGAAGCCGGAGCGCTGGTTGTCAGGCTCGGTCACTGCGCCAACTCCTTACCTGTGAGCAGGCGGTAAAGCACGGGTAGGGGAACGGCTCCTTCTTTCAGCGCGGCATCGTGAAAGGCCGCTTCCTGGAACCCGGCACCCTTGGCTTTCTCATACTGGGCGCGCACCCTACGCCAATCCCGCCAGCCCACGAAATAGGCCGGCAACTGCGCGGAGGAGAGTTGTGCGCGCTGCAGCTTGGCCGTCGCTTCCTCGTGCTCCTGGAACGTGTCTTTCTCCAT
>JBBROT010000094.1:0-10616 GCA_038229155.1 Bryobacterales bacterium
AAAGCGCTCCGATGGTCTTATCGACGCCGATGCCGTTGGGATCGTTCGCGGCGAAGTTGTAGCTTTGCACGCAGCCAAGATCGTTAGGGCTCGCGCAGTTTCGCACTCCGGCAACATACTGGCCGGTTGTGCGGTCCACCAGTTGCGGGCTGTTCCGGATGATGGTCTGGCCGCCAATCACGAGCGGTGCCGCAGGGTTCGCCACGAAATAGCGGTACACGCCGGCTTTCGCGCTGGGCGTGTAAAGGCTCGGCACGCTGCCGATGCTCTGATCCACCGGCTGCGTGAAGTTGGCTTTGGTTTGCTGCCAACCGCCAAAGAAGAAGGTCTTGTTCCTGATGATGGGCCCGCCTACTTCGAACCCGAACTGGTTCAGCTTGATTTCCGGCTTAGGCGTGCCGTTGGCGTTCGCGAAAAAGTCGCTTGCGTTGAAATCGGTATTACGGACAAATTCAAAAAAGCTGCCGTGGAACTGGTTGGTGCCGCCGCGGGTGGCGATGGAAATGGCAGCGCCGCTATTGCGGCCTTCTTCGGGAGACGCGTTGCTGGTGGTGACTTTGTACTCTTCCACGTTGTCAGGCGTGAGGCGGTAGAGGTTGCTCACAGGGTTGGGCACGGTGGATTCGTTGGCTTCGATTCCGTCGATGGTGACATTGAAGCTGCGGTCGCGCGAACCGTTCACATGCAGGCCGCTCCCCGCTCCTCCGGCGGAACGCTGCACCACTCCAGGCTCCAGAACAATCAGAGAAAGAGGATTACGCCCGTTCAGCGGAAGATCCTGAATGGCTTTTTGCGTGACCACATTGCCGATGCTGGCGTTCGAGGTTTCAAGCGCCTCCGCCGAGGCTTCGACATTCACCGTATCGGTGGATGCGCCTACTTCGAGCGCGACATTCACGGCCAGAGGCGTGGAAACTTCGAGGATGTTACCGGAGCGCGCATACTTCTTGAAACCGGCCGCTTCCACGTTGATGGAATAGGGGCCGAGCGGCAGGGAAGGGAAGGAATAAAGCCCCGCGCCAGTGGTGCGCTGCGTGTAAACAATGCCGGTGGCTTCGTTCCGGGCCGTGACTTGAGCCGCCGCGATGACCGCGCCCGAAGGATCCGTGACGCTGCCCGAAATGCGGGAAAGCCCGTTTTGACCGAAGCAGGAAGCGGCCAGCAAGGAAGCGAGTACTACTCGAAGAAAAGTTTGCCCCATAGTTTGCAGTCAGGATACAACCTTTTCCGGACTAATGTGCTGGGCATCCCCTGTAATTAATCTCGCGCCGCGGTTCATGGTCACGTAGTTGTAAAACCATTCGATCAGCACCGTCAGACGGTTACTGAAACCCACCAGATACATGAGGTGAACGAACAGCCAGAGCAGCCATGCGAAGAGGCCGCCGAAATGCAATTTTCCGATCTGCGCGACGGCCGAGGCCCTGCCGATGGTGGCCATGTTGCCCTTGTCCCAATAGTGGAAGGGCTTTGTGGTCTCGCTTGCCAGACGCGCTTTCACCAGTTTGGCGGCATAGTTTCCCATCTGGATTCCCACCTGCGCCACGCCGGGCAGCGGCTTGCCGGTCTGGTGCGGAAAGTTCGCCAGATCGCCGATAACCAGAATTTCGGGGTGTCCGGGTAGGGAGAGATCCGGCTGCACCACAACGCGGCCGCCTTTATCTACCTCCGCACCGGTCTGTTCGCCCAGAAGTTTGCCGAGAGGAGAGGCCTTGACGCCAGCGGCCCAGATGACCGTCTTGGCCGCGATTCGATCTTCTTTGTCCCCGGATTTCACGGTCACGCCATTTTCATCGATGGCGGTCACCAGGGTGCTGAGGCGCGTTTTCACTCCCAGGTTGTGGAGTTGATTTTCGGCGCTCTTCGAGAGGTCCTCCGGGAAGGTGTTTAGCACGCGCGGTGAACCTTCCACCATGATGACTTCGGCCTGGCGCGTATCGATGGAGCGAAAATCGTGGACCACAATATCGCGCGCGATTTCTGAGATAGCTCCCGACATTTCCGTGCCCGTTGCACCGCCGCCGATGACCACGAAGGTCAGGAAGGCTTTGCGCTTCGAATCGTTGGTGGCGCGCTCGGCATTTTCGAACGCCAGCAGAATGCGGCGCCTGATTTCGGTGGCGTTTTCGATTCCCTTGAGGCCGGGAGCGAGGGCGGCCCACTCCGGATGGCCGAAGTAATTGTCAGTGGTTCCGGAGCCAACAATGAGCGTGTCGTAAGGAATGGTTGCGCCGTCGGCCAGGTGCAACGTTTTGGCGGCGGCGTCGATGCCGGTTACTTCGCCCAACAGAACGTGCGTGTTTTTGTTCTTACTCAGGATGCCGCGGATGGGCGCTGCGATTTCGCCGGGAGAAAGCCCGCCTGTGGCCACTTGGTAGAGCAGAGGCTGGAAAAGATGGAAATTTCGTCGATCGATCACGGTGACATCGGCGTCCGCATTCTTCAGAGACTTGGCGGCGTTGAGGCCGCCGAATCCCGCTCCAATGATGACAACCCGGTGACGCGCGGCGCTTGGTTCCATAAATGTAGTCTAACTATTGGATGCACGCGGGATCGCATATGATTGGGATGGATGGGACAACTTACTGCGAAGGCGCATAGCCTCTTCGACGTGTACCTGATTTTGCTGTTGTGGCTGGCACCGATTTTGTTCGGGATCGAAGGCCCGGCGCGCTGGATTCTATGGACGGTTTGCGCGGTTCATTTGCTGGTGACGGCGGTGTCGGACACTCCGCTGGGGTTGATCAAGCTGATTCCGTTTCCGGTGCATGGAGCGATTGAGTTACTGGTGGGGGCGGCCTTTCCCTTCGTGCCGCTGATTTTTGGTTTTAGCCACATGCCGGATGAGCGCCATCTGTTTTATGGGCTCGGCTTCGGTCTGCTGGTGCTTTGGTTTTTAACCGATTACAGGTTCCGCTCGACCGCTTGGACCAAAGAGGCGCATGTGGATACCGGGGTTGATGTGATCGGGCAGCGTCTGGGCGATCACCGCCATTCGCACTAACGCGATTGAGCGGCTAGTGCTTCGGCTTTGCGTCCGATTTCGGTGACGCTGCTGAGCCCTTCGAACCGGTCGGTCGCGTGGCCCGAGCGGTCATAGATTACCGTGGTGGGCAGTTGCGTGATGGGAAGCTGGTCGTTGATGCTTTGCGCGCCCAGAAGCACGGGATAGCGCATGGGGAAATCTTTCAGGAAAGGCGGGACGACGGTGGCACCTTCCTCATCCATGGAGATGCCTACGATGACGATGCCTTTCGCCGCCAGAGTCTGGCTGAGCTGGTTGAATTCGAGGATTTCTTTGCGGCAGGGCACGCACCAGGTAGCCCAGAAATCGGCGATGACTACTTTGCCTTTGAAAGAGGCGATGTCGAACTTCGTGCCGGGCAGGGGAGTGAGCGGTAGCGATTCGAAACTCTTGTCCGAAGTGGCGGCGGTGGTGGGAGTTGGTGAAGGAGTGTTGAGGAATGCCGCGTAACGGGCTGTGTCGCGAGTTAGTTCAGGGTAGTTCGCCACCACCGTGCCCTCGGCATCGTAGATGACATAGAACGGGATGGCGATGGTGCCGAATTTTGATTCTTCCAGTTTCTGGTTTTCCTGGGATGCGGCGTCATTCCCGTCTGTGTATAAGTCCACCAGCACGAAATTCTTGAGGAGGCCGGCGATTTCAGGACGCGTGAACATGTTCGCCTTCATCCAGTGGCAATTGGTGCAGGCGTAGCCGGTGAAATTGACCAGCACGCGCTTGCCTTCGGCTTTGGCTTTGGCGAGCGCGCCTGGCAAATCGTTTTTCATCCAGACGGCTTGTGAAGCGCTGGCGGACCCGAATTCCGATCCGGCGGTAGCGACGGGGACATAGGCGTCTAGATCGCCCAATTTGCTGCCGAACATTCCGGGCACCAGCGAAATGGCGAAAATCGCGAAGGCCAGACCGGTTAGCAAACGCCCTAGCGATACGGGCTCGTCCTTGCCAATTCCTTCGAGGCGCAAGAAGCCCAGAAGATAGAGCGCGGCGGCCAGGAAGAGCGCGATCCACGCCGCGAGGAAGCGCTCCCGCGTGAGAAAGCCCCATTGCAGCACCTGATCGATACTGGACAGATATTTCAGCATGGCGGCCAGAATCACGAAGCCCATGACCACTTTTACGCGCCCCAGCCAGCCGCCGCTGCGAGGCAGTTTTTTCAGGTAGGCGGGGAAAAGCGCGAGCAGGAAGAAGGGCAGCGCCAGCCCCACCGCGAACGCGATCATGCCCAAGGCCGGGCGTGCGCCGCCGCCTTGCGCGGAAGCCGCGAGCAGGGTGCCCACGAACGGGCCGACACAGGCGAAACTGGCGAGCGAAAAAGTCAAACCCATCAGCAGCGTTCCCAGGGTGCCGCCACCCTGCGAGGCACTGTTCAATCGCGTAAGAACCGCTGAAGGGATGGTGATCTCGAATGCGCCCAGCAGGCTTAAGCCGAAGACCAGGAAGATGACGCAGATCACGCCGTTGACCCAGGGGTTGGAGCCTAGCTGCACGACTCCGAACGGCCCGAGTAGCGAGGTGGTCAACAGGCCCAGGCCCGCGAAGAGCACCACGATGCCCAAGCAGAACAGGGCCGCCTGCGTCAAGGTTTGCCGGCGCGTCGCGTTTTCCTGATTCAGGAAAAACGACATGGTGATGGGGATCATGGGGAACACGCAGGGTGTAAAGATGGCGGCGAGTCCGAAGCCGAATGCGAGCAGGAGAAATCCGGCGAGGGAGCGGTCAGAACCGCTGGCATCGCCTAGCGCGGAAGGTGCTTTCGGTTCGCTGTAACCGGCGGGGATCGCGGGCCCGCTGGCTGTTGAGTTCGAATCCACGTTCAGGACGCCGGGGATATCGAACGATTTTGGCGGAATGCAGGAGGTATCGCTGCAGACCTGGTAGCGCGCCTTTACGATGACTGCGGCGGCACCCAGCGGAGCCTGTTTTTTTACGTCGAGCTTCAGGTAAAAGACAGGTTCACCTTCGAAGGTCTCCGTGTCGGCGTCGAAGTTAGGGTCGTGCTTGCGGATCGGCTTGGGCTGATAGACACGCATGCCTTCGACGGCGGATTGGCTATCGATCCGGATGGTTGTGGGGATGGGTGGCGGCGGCGTGGAGAGGGAATAGAGGTGCCAGCCGGAATCGATATGCGCGGTGAGCTTAGCCGAGACCGCGGAACCGGGTTTGGCGGCCGCAGGAGAAAATTCCAGAGACCACTTGACGTGCCCTGTGCCGGTAGGTTGGGCGTGGGACAGAAGGGGTGCCATGATGAGCACCGCCGCCGTAAAACTTATGGTTCGATACTTCACTCGGCACGTCACTCAAGAGTAGATGCAGCGGAGGCGGGAATGTTTTGCGCCGCAGCCAAAGTTCGTTCGATTTGTTCGTTGATGTTGCCTGTGGAGAAATCGCGCGCCACGCGGATGGCGTTTTTGATGGCGTTGGCGTCACTGCGCCCATGGCATACGATGGCCACGCCTTGCACGCCCAGCAGGGCCGCGCCGCCGTATTCGGAGTAGTCAATGCGTTTGCGAAGATCGCGGTATGCGCCGCGCGAGAGCAGATAGCCGAATTTGCGCACCAGGCTGGTCCGAAACGATTCATCGAGCAGGCCTTTGATCATTTCGGCGACGCCTTCGCTGACTTTCAGTGCCACATTGCCGACAAAACCATCGCAGACAATCACGTCGGCGGTGCCGGAATATATGTCCCCGCCTTCCACATTGCCGACAAACTGGATGGGCAATTCCTTCAGCAGCGGCGTCGCCGAACGTGTGAGTTCATTGCCTTTATGCTCTTCTTCGCCGATGGAGAGCAGACCAACGCGCGGGTTTGCCACCTTCAACACCACTCTTGAATACAATTCGCCCATCACCGCGAATTGCATTAGCATTTCCGGGGAACAATCGACATTGGCACCTACATCGACCAGCACTACGGGGCGGCCTGTCAGGGTGGGCAAAACGCCGGAAAGAGCGGGACGGTCGACGCCGCGGATCTTACCGAGCACCATTTTCGCGATGGCCATGCAGGCACCGGTGTTTCCCGCCGAAACGAACCCATGCGCTTCGCCTGCGGCCACTAAGCGCGAGGCCACATGGACGGAACTGTCTTTCTTCGAACGGGCGGCCTTGGCGGGGCTGTCCTCCATGGTGATGCGTTCGGAGGCGTGAACAATTTCAATAGCCAGCCCTTCGTGACCGGGATGCTTCCGGAGTTCGGCCGCAACCGTTTCTCGATCGCCAACCAGCTTGATTCTTACGTTAAGTGTTTTGGCCGCCTCAATGGCTCCGGCAACTTCGGGCTCGGGAGCCCCGTCACCACCCAAAGCGTCCAACGCGATTGTCAGCATCGGGGGAGACCTGGAAGGCGGCTTGGATAACAACAGTGCCGCAACTTACTGCGCGGCGACTTCGATCACTTCGCGGCCCTTATATTGTCCGCAATTCGGGCAAACGCGGTGAGGCATTTTGGTTTCGTGGCAATTCGGGCATTCGGAAAGGCCCACTTTTTTCAATGCATCGTGCGCCCGGCGCTTTCCGGTACGTGCTGCGGAATGTCTACGTTTTGGATTCGGCATCGCTTCTTAACTTAACCTTCTTTTTCTGATTCACTGCTTCCTGATTCAACTGCTTCAATTCACTTGAAACTGCTTTAATCCGCTCCAACGGTCATCGGCCGGAGTCTCACTACAATTGCAATTACTTTCATTCCGGTTCTTGCCGCACACCGGGCACAATCCCCGGCAATCTTCGCCGCATAGCTTGTGCATCGGCAGCATCAGCAGAACCTGTTCCTGCAAAACTTCTTCCAACTCAATCCCGGCACCTTTATAGAAGCCGATTTCAGCCTCGCCCTCACTGATGGCGATCTCGTCGGCGGGCTCCACCGCTGAATTCGGCTGGTAAAACAAATCGAAATCCCGGTCGAGCGAAAACTGGGCCAAACTCAGGCATCTATCGCAATCGGCCTCCACCGAAACGGTAAGTTTTCCCTTGATCCGGACCTCGCCTTCCGTATTTTCCAGCAACTCCGCCTCACCTACCGCGTGTAACGGCGAGGTTTGCCGGACTCCAGATTCCGACCAATCCAGCTTGCCGGGCGGGTAAGTCTCATCGAACCGGACCTTCTTGAGTTCTAATTTCTGAATACTGAGCAACATGGCAAACAACCCCGCGCACCGACCCGGATTTTCCAGTATACCGCAACGAATCCTGGAACTCGCGCGCATAATCAAACACTTGTGAGTAAACCGCTTGTCTTCAGCGTACTCGATCAATCGCCCATTCCGGAAGGCCGCACGGCGGGCGACGCCCTGCGGAACAGTATCGATCTGGCGCGGCGGGCGGAGGAATTCGGTTACGGCCGGTTCTGGGTCGCGGAACATCATGGCACGCCTGGTTTGGCTTCGAATAGTCCCGAAGTGTTGATGGGGCCCGTGGCGGCAGCGACGTCGCGGATACGCGTCGGCTCCGGCGGCATCATGCTG
Source organism: Bryobacterales bacterium (assembly GCA_038229155.1). GTDB lineage: Bacteria > Acidobacteriota > Terriglobia > Bryobacterales > Bryobacteraceae > JALYXI01. The sequence goes on from JBBROT010000094.1 coordinate 7,491, forward strand.
CCGCACTATAGCCCGCTGAAAGTGGCGGAATCGTTCGCGATGCTGGCGGCGCTTTATCCGGGCAGGATCGATTTGGGAATCGGGCGCGCGGCCGGTACCAGCCCCAATGTGTCGCGGATGCTGCAGAGAGACCGCCGCCACGCGCCGCCCGACGACTTCCCGGAACAACTGGATGAATTGCTCCGCTACACGCGAGAGCCGGGTTCGGCGCAGGTTTCCATTCTAGGCTCCAGCCCGCAGAGCGCCATTTGGGCTGCCGAACGAGGGCTGCCGTATGTCTTCGCGGATTTTATCAACGCCGGCGGTGCCGAGTTCACGCGCCTGTATCGCGAGCGGTTTCAGCCATCGAAATTCCTGACTGAGCCTCACACCGGAGTCGCGCTCTGGGCCATTTGCGCCGCGACGGACCAGGAGGCTATGCGCCTTTCACTCAGCGTGAGGATGACGCTGGCAATGATGATGAGGGGCCGTCTAATTGCGATTCCCACCGTGGAAAAGGCGGAAGCATTCTTCCATCAGCAGCACGCGGAACAGCAGATTGCGCCTGAAATGCTGACGGCAAACCGGCGCTTTCTGACGGGGTCGCCTGAAAAGCTGCGCACCGCGATTGCCCATGTTGCCGAAGAGTATCGGGCGGATGAAGTGTTTCTGGTTAATATTTTGCACAGCCACACGGCTCGCGTCCGCTCTTACGAACTGCTCAGGCCGGTGAATACGCAAGTTGCACCTGAACTGGCAGAGCGCGAACTGGTCAGCGCATAAGCACTACGCCTGCTTGGGCGCGCGCCGCCCTAAACTCCACTCGAATACGCCGGAGCCGATCAACCCGCCCAAAATTGGCCCGACTATGGGCACCCAAAAAACCGGCGCGCCGTTGGTGAGCCCATTGTTCTGAAAGCCGGCGACGGCGGTGAATAAACGCGGGCCGAAATCGCGCGCGGGGTTGATGGCATAGCCGTGCATGCCGCCGAACGCCATCCCGATCGCGATCACCAGCAAACCCACCAGGAGCGGGCCGAAATTGATCTCCTGTTCGCCGATGGCCAGAATCATAAACATCAAGAGCGCCGTCCCAATGACCTGGTCCAGCAGCCCGGCGCTCAATTGTTGGGGAAAAGCGGGGAAGGTGGTGAAAACGCCGGCTGTTTTTTCAAGACCGGGGTCGAACGCCTGGAACGCCGGGCGGTAATTCCAGAAGACCAGCGCGGCTGCGCAGAACGCGCCAGCCACTTGCGCTGCAATGTAAGGCACCACCTGACGCCAGGGGAACCCTCGAAACACCGCCAGGCTCACTGTAACGGCCGGATTCAAATGCGCACCCGACCATTTATTCGAGACGTAAATGCCCATGGTGACGGCAATGCCCCAGGCGATGGTGATGTTGGTATAGCCGCCGTTCACCACCTCGCCGGGCAGCCCTTTCCCGAACAGAACGGTCATTGCCACGACGCCTGTGCCGAACATCATCAGCACCAGGGTGCCCAGAAACTCCGCTACCAGTGCGCGCATTCGGCTCTCAATTTTTCGTAAGACGTGTTCAGATCTTCCGGCAACACGCGCGTTTCGGCCACCGTGGTCATAAAGTTGGCGTCTCCCGGCCAACGCGGCACCACGTGCATGTGAAGGTGTCCGGCCACGCCTGCTCCAGCGCTAGCCCCCAGGTTGATTCCCATATTCAGTCCCTCAGGATGATACACCTTCCCCAGGACATTTTCCGCGCGCCGCATGAGCCGCATCATTTCAAGCGCGCTCTCCTCATCGGTTTCCGAAAGCGCCGCCACGTGCGCGTACGGGACGATCATCAGATGTCCAGTGGAATAGGGGTAGCGGTTCAGGACCAGGAAGTTGAAGCGCGCGCGATGAACAATCAGGTTGGCTTCATCGTCCGAGGCCGCCGCGATGGCGCAGAATACGCATTCCCGCTCTGTTTTCGGGCCGGCGATGTAGTGGTATCGCCAGGGGCTCCAGAGGTAATCCATGGGAAATGCGGGCCGCTTTAGACGGGCTGAATCACCGGCGTGCGATCCAGACCGGCATCTTTATCGCCAGAGGCGGGAACAACGGTAACCGAATGATTGACCACATCTTTCAGTTCTTTACTGGGTTTGAAGTAGGGAATTTTCTTGGCGGGCACTTCCACGCGGCTACCCGTTTTTGGATTGCGGCCCACGCGGGATTGGCGCTGGCGGGTGCGGAAACTGCCGAATCCGCGAATTTCGATCTTATCTCCCGACCGTATCGCGCGCACGATACTGTCGAAGATCGCCTCGACGATTACCTCAGCCTCTTTCCTGGTCATCTCTACAACGCGAGACACTTCTTCAATGAGGTCGGCTTTGGTCATGACTCAGAGTCCAGTGATTAGTATCAAGCGATTACAAGGAAGTCTGAGTATCTCTTGAATTGGCGGCTTTGGCAAATGCCGAAGCAAAAGTTTCGCCTATTCTTCGCGATCTTTGCCGGGGTCTTGCGCCCGCGAAGTGTCCATTCGCAAGGTGGCGGCCGCCGCGTGGCGCTGATAATCGTGAAGCCGGTTCTTCTCTTCGTCTTCCAGCACCGCTTTCAAACTGAGCCCGATTTTCTTTTCCTGCTCATTCATGCGAATGATTTTGAAATCGTGCTCCTGCCCGACGGAGAGGGGAGGCGGATCGCTTTTTCGCCCACTGTAGCCGGGAGTTTCGGAAAAGTGGCACAAGCCCTCGACGCCCTCAGTTAGTTCCACAAAAGCGCCGAAGCTGGAAAGACGGCACACCTTGCCGTGCACCATGTCGTTCACGTTATGGCTCTGGAAGTATGTCTCCCACGCGTCGGGCTGCAGGTGTTTGACACCCAGTGACAGGCGCTTCGATTTCGCGTCGATGCCCAGGATAACCGCCTGTGTGACGGAACCTTTGCGCAGCACCTCGGAAGGATGCTTCACGCGCTTGGTCCAGGAAAGATTGGAGACGTGGACCAGGCCGTCGATGCCTTCTTCGATTTCGATAAATGCGCCGAAATCCGTCATGTTGCGAACGCGGCCTTCCACCACGGAGCCGATGCTGTAGCGCTCCTCAATGGTGCTCCAGGGGTTGGCTTCCAGTTGCTTCAGGCCGAGGGAGATGCGGCGGTCTTTGGGGTGAATTTCCA
>JBBROT010000095.1:0-10532 GCA_038229155.1 Bryobacterales bacterium
AGCCGAACCCACCCAGCGAAGCCGGTGGTCACTGCCTTGCCATCGTTTCACTTGCGAACAGATTCGCTCCACGACAGAGAAACTGGATTCAATGGCATTGGTGCTCGACAGAGCTTGGCGCAGTTTGGGCGTGAGCCGCAGTTCCGATACGGTAAGCGTTTCCTCCAAGCCTTCCGCTAAACTCCCCGCCGCGCTGGGGTTCTCCGTCATGAGTTCATCGTGTAATCGGTAGAGAGCCTGTTTGGCATCGGATGCTTCCGCCTTCAGGTAAGCTGCCCGCATCCGGAACTTGACTGCCGGTCGTTGTGCTTCCGACAGATACTCGCAGACATTCCGGATCTTGTGAACCTGGCAGCGCTGAATGAAGGCAGCATCTCCCGCATAGGTCAGAATGCCCCGACGGATCGCCTTGCTGCCATCCACCAGATACAGCCGGGGCACCTGGAAGTTGATGCCTCGCTCGGCGAGCTCGCCAAGAAGCCCTTCCACAACGGTTGCGTTTTCCGTCGCGCCCTGGCGCAAACCCAATACCACCTTGGTCCCGAAGCGATCCAGCCCAATGGCAACGATCAGATGCTGTCCTTTGAAAATCGTTCCATCGATCAGAATGGCGATGAGGGACAGGTTCGCCAAAGAGCGTTTCATCAGCTGTTCCAGTTTGGCCCGGCTTGCCTGAATGAAGTGTTCGCTGGTCGTGCTCTTCTCGATTCCGTAAGCATCGGCAAACTGCTGAATCACTTCTTTGTAGCTACGCATGGTGAGCCCGTGCATGATCTTCTGCCACACGGTTTCTTCGATCAGAGATGACTTCTGAAACATCTCGTAGCTACCCAGCGGGATCTCTTTGTTATGTTCCCGGCTGCGCACGCGCGGCCTGTCGATGGGGACGCGCTGTCCATCAACGATGCAGTAACCCGATTCGGTGCCCCATCGGTAGGCTTCCCGATTGAAGTTCGGCTGGGATCGTTGTCCTACTAGTCCCTGGACCTCCGCTTCCATCACCGTTTCGATGAACGTCTTTCCCACCGCGCGGATCAGGTCTCCTAAACTTTGCTGTGCCAACTCGACGATCCCCGCGGTGGGGAAAGTGAGCTGAATCGGAACCGTGTTTGTGGCAGCCCAATTCTGAAATTTCTCAGCAGCGCGTCTCTTACTGATTTGGTATTGTTTTCTCACTAGCGCTCTCCTTTTTTCTTGGCAGAAAATTTCCCAGAGCCTACCACGGCTCTGGGAGGAGTCGCTACTTTCTACGGTCTACCGGACATCCTCTGACCCAACATGGCGTCGCAACGCTTACTCCAGGGAAGGGGATGTAAAACGGGCGAACGCCGCCGGGATAATGGTTGCCGGCCGAACGCTAGAAAATATGGCAATGCGGTTGACAAGGATTTTGAATTAGGATCAAATCAGTCTTACTTCTCAATTGCGAACCAGTCGCAACTAGTCGCAACTATGCAGCAGATCGCTATTCAGAAACCATCGCTGGTGGAAGGCTTGGTGTCGCGGGGAATTCGCCTTACGCAGCAACGGCGGGCGCTGGTGGAAACCATTCAATCCGCGGAACGGCACCTGGATGCCGCCTCGCTGCTGGAACAAGCCCGCAAACGCGACCCCCGGATCAATCGCGCGACGGTATACCGCACGCTGGAACTTTTGAAAAGACTGCGGCTGGTGGATGAGTTGGACCTGATGCATTTGCAGGGCGAGAAACACTTTTATGAAGTAAAGCCGGAGGTGGATCACGTTCATCTGGCTTGCTTCGAGTGCGGAAAGGTTGCGGAGTTTACCAGCCCGATTTTTGAGCGGTTGAAGGTGGAGATCGCAAGGCAGAAGGGATTTCATATTCGAACGATCCGCCTGGAGGTTGGAGGGCGTTGTAGCAAATGCTGTGAACGGACGGCGGGTCCGGCGCAGTGCGGGGAGGAGGATTGCTGTAAAGACGGCGGTTGCCGTCATAAACGCAAATAGCGGAACCCCACGGCAACTTTTAGCGAAGGACCGTGGGGCTCCGAACCAATCGACAACCTGGACGGCTGGCGACCCTTCCATCTTAGATGGGTTTGCGAGCCAAGGGAAAAGGAAAACCTATGACTAAGAACCTATCGTTAAGCTGGGCGCGCGCGAATCCGATTGCCGTTTTAGTTGCAGGCTTGTTTGCTTCGCCATTGTGGGGTGCCGAAAGACCATTCTTCATCACCTACACGCACCAAATGGAAGAACCTGGAAACCTTGAGATTGCCACCAAGAATGTGACGGGGCGGCCCGCGGACGGAAACCGCTTCCTGGGCGCCACCACTGAACTGGAGTATGGAGTGAAAGGCTGGTGGACGACTGAGCTGTATTTCGATGGACAGGCGACCAACCGGGAGGGGGCCTTGTTTACAGGCTACCGGTGGGAGAACCGATTCCGGTTCCTGCCAGGCGAACATTGGATCAACCCGGTGTTGTATTTAGAGTTCGCAAATATCAACGCAGCGGACAAAGGTCTGCTGGAGATTGTGGGGCACGACGGGCAGGCCGATTTTAGCGGCCCTAATTCGGAAGGCAGGGCGGAGAAGAAGCGGGAGCTTGAGGCGAAGTTAATCCTGGGGAGCCATTACAAGGGCTGGACCATTGCCGAGAATTTCATTGCGGAGAAAAATGTCCGTCATGCGCCGTTCGAATTCGGGTATGCAGCAGGCGTGAGCAGGCCGCTTGCGCTACAGGCCCGGCCCGACCGGTGCAATTTTTGCGCGGAGAACTTTCAAGCGGGAGTGGAAATGTACGGCGGGCTGGGGACCCACTCCGATTTCGGTCCGCATGACACTTCGCATTACCTTGCTCCGACTCTGGGATGGACATCGGCTGGCGGGACCACCTTCAAAATCTCGCCGAGCTTTGGATTGACAGACACCAGCGCGCGCTTGCTGATTCGGTTCGGAGTGTCTTATGAGATTGCCCAATTCGGACGGCAAACGAAGTCGGCTTTTTCGAGGATGACAGGCCGATGAAAAGCCAAGTGTCTCGAATTGTGACCTGCTTGCTGGTTCTGGGATGCGGAACCGGTTATGCCGGAACTGACCTGATTGGGAAGGCCCCGGAACGTGTGACGGCTTTCGTAAATCCCTACGAGGGCGATGAGGCTGCGGCGCGCGCGGGGGGGAAACTGGTGGCGAAGGAATGCCGGTCATGCCACGTGGAAAAGGGTCTGGCGAAAGCGCCGCGGCTGGACGCGGTGAGGGTACGGGATGCCTCGGCGGGAGCTTTGTACTGGGTCCTTCGAAACGGGTCGCTCCATCGGGGGATGCCGTCTTTCGCCCATCTTCCCGAGGCGCAGAGGTGGCAAATTGTGGAGTATCTGAAGAGTAACCGGTAAGGGGAAACGTTGACGCCCGTCCGGAACCTGCGTTAGACCTTCGGTTTGGGCGGAGGCAGTTCGCGCGCCACCACTTTATCCTGAAAGCCGGTACGCGCATGGGACCCATCGCAGAACGGCTTGTTCATGGATTGGCCGCAGCGGCAGAGCCCAATGGCCGTCCTACCAGCCAAGCCGAACGGCTTGCCTTCGGAATCGAAAATCTCAAAATCGCCTTCTAAACGAATCAGCCCGTTATCGAGCACGGTTACTTTGGTAGCTGCCATCTATTCAGCTTACTTCGCACTGACTTACTTCGGGGGCGGCGGCGTTGCGGGTTTGGTTTCGTCTTTCACTTCGTCGCCGAATGTAATCGTGGTCTCGGCGCCGAACTTCTTGTAGTTTTGATACTTCACCGTCATGCGGATGCGCTGCGCCGACTCCTGGAACTGCAGGACATCGTCGGCGTGGGTATAGACGGGGAACCAATATTTCCCATCGATCTGCTGGCGGTAGGTCTCGAACTTGGGGAAGCGGTTGTTCGAGTTTTTCTTTTCGTATCCCACGCCCTGGCCGAAGGTTTTCACGATTTGAAAATCGCGGTCGTCCACCCAGATCTGGCCTTCGAAATAGCGCTCGCCTTTGACGAGAGATTTGGGCTTGACGGTGAACAGATAGCAGGGAATTTCGTCCGCGTTCTCTTTGCGCAGGTACTTGATGTCGTACCTCGAAATATCGGAGGAGTTCAGGACGAAGGGCTGGACATTGCGCAGATCCTGCTCATCCTGTGGCGTGAGCAGAATGTTCTGCAGCGTGGAAACAGGCGCGCGCACAACGCGTTCTGAGCGTTTCTTATCGGCGCTGAAAATGATGTCGGAGATGAGCTCGTATTTGCCGTGCGGGTTGCCATCGGCATCGAGCTCTTCAATTTTCACGCTTTGCCGGTAAGTGTATTGTTCGCGCGCGGTTAAGAACTCGCTCTCTTTGGCCGCGAACTTTCGAATCACTTCATCCGGATTGACATCGACGGCATACAAGGAGACGGCGGAAACACTGGCAAGAAGAAAAAGGTAAGGTCTCATTTCAAGCTCCCGAGCAATTGTTTGGCGATGGTCATTAACTGGACGTTGCTGGTGCCTTCGTAGATTCGGCCAATTTTAGCGTCACGATAGAACTTTTCCGCCGGGCAATCTTTGGTGATGCCGATGCCTCCGAAGATTTCGATGGCCTCGGAAGCTATTTTTTCGGCTACCTGAGAGCTATACAGCTTCGCCATGGCGGCTTCCGAAACGAAGCCAATTCCGGCGTCGCGCATGCGAGCGGCGTTATAGACCAAGAGCCGCGCCGCTTCGAGTTCCGTTGCCATGTTGGCGAGTTGAAACTGCACACCCTGGAAATGGCTTATGGGCTGGCCGAATTGTTTCCGCTGTTTGGCGTACGCAACGGCACTTTGCAGCGCGCCGCGCGCGAGACCGATCATCTGGGCACCGATGGCGATGCGGCCTTCATTGAGTGTCTCAATGGCGATTTTGTAACCCTTGCCGACTTCGCCCAGCACGTTTTCGCGGGGCACGCGGCAGTTGTCGAGAATCAGTTCGCAGGTGGAGGAAGCGCGGAGGCCGATTTTATCTTCCTTGCGGCCAACCTCAAAGCCGGGAAAGCCTCGCTCCACGATGAAGGCCGTGATTCCGCGATAGCCGGCTTCGGGATTGGCGTTCGCGAAAACCAGGAACAGGCCGCCTTCGAGCGCGTTGCTGATCCAGAGCTTGCGGCCGTTGAGCAGCCAGTGATCGCCATGATCGGCGGCGGAGGTGGCGAGAGCGAAAGCGTCGGAGCCGGAGCCGGCTTCAGAAAGCGCGTAACACCCGACGACGCTAGCGGCCAGTTGGGGCAGGTAGTGGCGCTTTTGCGGCTCGGTGGCCCAGCGGAGCAGGGCATTGATGACGATTGTGTTCTGGACATCGACCATGATGCCGACTGAGGGGTCGACGGCGGAGAGCTCCTCGACGGCGAGGACACATTGGAAGAAGTTGCCGCCCTGGCCTCCGAACTCTTCCGGAATTTCGATGCCCATGAGGCCGAGTTCGAAAAGCCCGCGCAGGATATTTTGACGGAACGAAGCCAAATCGTCCATTTCGCGCACGTGCGGGAGCACCTGTTCACGGGCGAAACGGCGGACGGAATCCTGAAAGAGGCGCTCCTCTTCGTCGAGGCTGGTGAGAACGCGGTTTAGCTGAGGTTCGACCATTTGCGGCCCTGCGATTCGGCAACGCCCTGATGGGTGAGCAGGCCTTTGTGGGTGTTGACGCCGCTGCGGATGCTTTCGCGTTCCAAAATGGCTTTATCGAGGCCCTTGTTCGCGAGTTCCAGCAGATACGGGAACGTGGCGTTGGTGAGCGCGAATGTGGACGTGTGCGGGACGGCGGCGGGCATGTTGCTGACGCAATAGTGAAGCACGCCATCGACGAAATAAATGGGCTCGGTATGGGTGGTGGCGTGGGAGGTTTCGAAACAGCCGCCCTGATCGATGGCGACATCGACGACGACCGCGCCGCGCTTCATGCTGGCGATCATATGGCTGCGGACAAGCTTGGGGGCGGAAGCGCCGGGGATGAGCACCGCGCCGATGACCAGATCGGCATGCTTCATGGTTTCGCTGATGGTCCAGATGTTCGAGGCGAGGGTGGTGAGCCGGCCGTTGAAGATGTCGTCCAATTCGCGGAGGCGGTGCAGGCTGCGATCAATGATGGAAACGTTGGCACCCATGCCGAGCGCGATTTTGGCGGCGTTGGTTCCGACCACGCCGCCGCCGAGAACGATCACGTTCGCCGGAGCGACGCCGGGGACGCCGCCCAGCAATAGGCCGCGGCCGCCATTGGGAGCTTCAAGGTATTGCGCACCCACTTGAACGGACATGCGGCCGGCCACTTCGCTCATAGGCGTGAGCAGGGGCAAGGAGCCGTCCGATTCGCGCAAGGTTTCATACGCGATACCGGTGGTGCCGGATTCGAGCAGCCTGTCGGTGAGCTCGGGCAGGGGCGCCAGGTGCAGGTACGTGAAGAGGATGAGGCCTTTGCGCAGGTTCGGAAATTCTGACGCTTGCGGCTCTTTTACCTTGACGATGAGGTCGGCCTTTTTCCAGACGTCGGAGGCCTTTTCGACGATGGTGGCACCGGCGTGGAGGTAATCGCGATCGGTGAGGGCGCTGAGATTGCCGGCGTTGGTTTCCACCAGCACCTCATGACCGTTTTCGCGCAAGGTGACCACTCCACTGGGCACGAGGGCGACCCGGCTTTCGTGATCTTTTACTTCTTTGGGGACACCGATGATCATGGTTTTGGGGGTGTGGGTGAGGACGAATTTGCGGGAGGTACGGCGGCGGTGGGCGAACCCAGGCCGAGCGCAATGATGGAACGCGAGCTGAGTTTGCCGCTCACAGTGAGGTTCTGATCGGCCTGAAATTTGCGCAGGGCGTCCTGCGCATTCTGATCCCAGATGCCGTTGGGCGGCGTGGTGAGATAGCCCTTTTGCGCCAGCGCTTCCTGAATTTCTTTATAGCGGTCAGAGGAGGGTATGGCCTGGCGGGCGGGCTGCCTGGCGGCGATGGCGCGTCGGCGGGACGATCTTCCGCGCGAGGCGTAACGCTTGCCGGCAGCCTTGCCTCTTCCTCGGGCGACTTTGCCTGTTTTGCGGGTGGTAGAACGCGTAGCGACCTTCTTCCCGGAGGCGTGACGCTTCGGCTCCGCGTGCTTGTGGGCAACCTTCGCGTAAACCGGAGCGGCCGACAGGAATGCAAGCAAAACTGAAAAACGAACCCAATGTCTCATAAACATGAAAAAGGTGGGTGCCGGCTCGAAGATTGAGCAAACACCCACCGAATTGTATCAGGCGACGCGGTGCAACTTACTGAGCGGGAAGCGTACCGGCGGGATAGAGAGCCTGCCAGCCGCCGCCCCGAACACCGGTGGCGCGTTGAATTTTGAAAGCCACGGTATCGCCAGCCTTGAGTTTCCCCTGAATGCGCTTCACGTCATCGACCGAGTTTACGGCTTCGTGAACGTTGTGCGAGGTCATGGATTCAATCACGTCACCTTTGGCGAGACCGATGTCTTCGGCGAAGGAGCCGGGTTCAACGGACTGCACCACAACGCCGCCCTTGCCCTTGAAGCCGGAATTCTGCTTCATGCCATCGTTCAGGTTCTGGATGGAGATGCCGAATTTAGCTTGCGTGGGCTCAATGTTGTTCGGTTCGGAAGCGTCCGGGTCGAGACCGAGGCCGGGGGTCAACTTGGCGCGATCGGCCACGGCAACTTTCAGGTTTTCCGTCTTGCTGCCGCGCAAAAGGCCGATGCTGACGGTGCTGCCGACAGGCTTGATGGAGACGGTATCGATCAGATCCTGACCGTTTTTGACGACGGTGCCGTCGACGGAAGTGATGATGTCTTCAGGCTTGATGCCGGCCTTTTCGGCGGGGCTATCCGGAGTTACTTCGCGAACGAAGACACCGTGGGTGCCGCCGTAGGCCTTGATCAGGTCTTTGGCTTCGTTGTTGTCCTGGAAGCTGATGCCGATGGATCCGCGCGTGACGTGGCCGGTCTTGATGATGGAGTTGTAAACCGCCACCGCCGAGTTGATGGGCATGGCGAAACCGATACCCTGGTAGCCGCCGCTGCGGCTGGCAATCATGGTGTTGATGCCGATGACTTCACCATTGATATTCAGCAGCGGGCCGCCGGAATTGCCGGGGTTGATGGCGGCATCGGTCTGGATGAACTTCTGGAAAGGCGCGTTGGCTTCACCATCGAGCGAACGCTGTTTGGCGCTGACGATGCCGGCGGTCACGGTGGCCTGGAAGCCGAAAGGAGAGCCGATGGCGACAGCCCAATCGCCCACCTGCACGGCGTCGGAGTTGCCGATCTTGGCGGGGGTGAGGCCGGTCCGCTCGATCTTGATCACGGCGAGATCGGTGAGGGCGTCGGTGCCGATGACTTTGGCCGGATATTCGGTGGAATCGTTGGTGAACTTGACCTTCAGGCGTGTGGAGTGTTCGACCACGTGGTTGTTCGTGAGGATGTAGCCGTTGCGATCAACGACCACGCCGGAACCGAGGCCGGCTGTACGCCGATCCTGCTGCTCCATTCCTCCGAAACCGTTACTGCCACCACCGCCCTGACCGAAGAAGCGTTGCATAAATTCCTGCATGCTGTCGTTCTGGTCTTCATCCTGGTTCGGAGCCTGACGGCGAGAACGGGGTTGGACCTTAGTGACTGCCTTGCCGCTGGGAATATATTCGCTCGAGATATTCACGACGGAAGGCTCGAGGAGCTTGGCAAGTGTGGAAAACGAATTCTGCAACTGCACGGGGGAGGGGATGGTGAGAGGGGTGGCACCCTGCGCGACAAAGGTCTGGTCTTTGGCGGCTTTGGCGCCCGTATTCACCACGGTGCCAATCAGAACGCCAAACGAAAGCGTGAAAAGCAAAACCGCGAACGGCAAGAATTTCTGCCGGCGGAGCCTGTTGGAAACGTCATTGAAACTCATGTTCTTTGTTGTACTCCTTATGAGGACTGAGGCGGCGTTAAAAATCTGAGTGCCACACACTAACCTATCTGATGTACTCGAATGGTGCTGCGTTTCATTTCAACAATTAGAATTCCAAACAGGATGAGGGCCGCTCCCCAGGTGGCGCGCGGGGAAAGAACCTCTCCTAATAGGATAAAGCTGGTGAGCCAGGCGAAAACCGGTTCCAGGGCATAAATTACGGCGGCACGGTTTACGGTGGTGTACTGTTGCGCCCAGGCCTGGACGGAGAAGGCGAGGGCGGTGGCCAGCAAACCGGTGATGGCGATGGCGGCCCACGCGCGGGAATCGGGCGCGAAGGCGAAAGGCTCCACCCACCTGCACATGGCCAGTGAGAGCCCGGTTACGGTAATCATCTGCATGGTCACGAACGTTCCAAAATTGCCCCGCCCCGCGTAATAGCTGACCGCCACCACCTGAACCGCGAACGAAACGGCGCAGGCGAAGCTGAGAACATCGCCACGGCTCAAGCGCTCTATACCGGCGGGAATTGTTAAGAGCAACATGCCGGCGGAAGCGAACAGGATGCCGATCACTTCCCGGGCAAGCGGTGCCTTTCTAAAGACGAGCGCCGCGGCAAAAGGTACCATCGGCACCGAAAGGCTGGTGAGGAACGCGGATTTCGAGGCGGTGGTGAATTGGAGGCCGATCGTTTGGAACGCGTAACCCGCGAAGAGAAAGATGCCGGTGACGATTCCGGGGACAACGGCCGCGCGTGCGAAGCGTTTGCGGTTCAGGATTGCCAGCACGAGGGAGGCGAGGAAGAAGCGGCAAGCCAGAAAGGCAAGTGGCGAGACGCGGCCCAGCGAGCCCTGAACCAGTAGAAAAGTGGAGCCCCAAATGGCGGTGACCAGAATGAGGAGAGCATCCGCCATGCGGCGCGGGACTTGCATGCCGCCGTTACTTTTTCGCGCCGATGCCGCTGAGGAGCGTCTTGACCGCGGCGTCCAGTTGCGCGTCGCGATCGGTGTAGCTTTCGCCCACGGGACGGTCTACTTCGACGTCTACGGGCCGGGGGTGCAGTTCCATATCGGTGCCATCGTTCGCGGTTACTTTGATAAAGGGGCGGCGCAGCAGGGAGCCGTCGATTAACTGTTCGGAACCGGTATAGATGATCCAACCGGCGGTGGGCTCACCGACTACTTTGCCTAGCTTGAGAGAGCGGTAGCCTTCGGTGAAATCTTCGGCGTCCGAGAGCGAGTTCTGGTTCGTGACCAGCACCGTGGGCAGTTCGAGCGAGCGCTGGCCCAGCATGGAGCGCGCCGGCGAAGAGGGATGATCGCGCGGGGTCATGGTGAGGTAGGGTTGGCGCGTGAAAATGTCGAGCGCGTAGGCGTTCACGAAGCCGCCGTTGTTGTTGCGAATGTCGATGACGACGCCTTCGCGGCTTTGATTTTCGGTATCGAGATCGATGTGTAGCTGATCGAGCGCCTGTTGAGACATGTCGGCGATGTGGACATAGCCCAAGCGCCCGTTACTGGCCTTGCCGACATAGGCGCGGCGCTCATCCACCCACTTGCGATAGAGCAGTTGCTTTTCGGCGGCACCGCTGATGGGGAGCAGCGCGATGTTCTTGGCGCGAGAGGTGGAGAGCACGGTGCGCTTGCCGATTTTGTAC
>JBBROT010000096.1:0-10519 GCA_038229155.1 Bryobacterales bacterium
ACCTCGTCGGCTCCATCGATCGTCACATCAACCACCGGGTACTCGCCCAAAGTTGCGAGTGGAATGCCAAGGCCGCGTGCCTGGTCCGCCGTCTTCTCGGAAGTGGGAATGCCGGTGACGCGGAAGCCGTCGCGCACACGCCGCCCAATCGCCGAAACTGCCAAGGCGGCCGTGCTGCCGGAACCCAAGCCGACGATCATGCCGTCTGCTAATTGGGCAACCGCGGCATCCGCGGCAGCTTTTTTCAGGTCATCCTTAGCATCGCTCATTAGTAACTTATTCCTGCTCTACTATAGCCACACCGTCAATCGCCGCCGGCACGGGCTAAGCGCTGGCAGATGCTCTAGGCCGCCGCTTCTTCGCCGGTGCCTCCGAAGCCCGCTCCTCAGAATTCGAAGTAGCGCTCTGAGCTTGGCCGACAGGCTTTTTCTTCTGCTCCAAGCTTCTCTTCAGCGCTTCCATAATGTCGATTACCGGAGCGATGTGCGTTGACGGTGTTTCCACCACACGGTGGCCGTCCACCTTCGCCTGAATCATCTGCCGCAAGTTGGTGCGGTACTCATCGTGATATTTCTCGGGCTCGAAACCGGCAGCAAGGGAATCGATAAGCATCTTCGCCAGATTGAGCTGCTTTTCATTCACGGAACTGGTGTCGGTCCGATACTCGTCCTGCTTTTTCACCTCGTCGGCATAGTACATGGTGTGCAGGATCATGCCGGTCGTGCCCGGCCGCACAATCACAATATGTTCGCGGTTATGCATCGCGATCTTCGCCACGCCGCAGTATTTCGTGCCTTTCAGTGCCTCAAACAGCAGGGCGTACGGCTTCTCGCCTCCTTCGTCGGGACCCATATAGTAGGAGCTTTCGAGGAAGACCGGATCCACTTCCTCCTGCTTCACAAATTCCAGAATTTCCATGGCCTTTGCAGATTTAGGAGCCACCTTCTTGATGTCTTCGTCTTCAATAACCACGTAACGGTCCTTCTCGTATTCGTAGCCTTTCACAATCTCGCTACGCGGTATGGGCTTATCCTCAGCCTGACAATACAGCATCTGCTTCACCCGGGAATTGTCGGATTTATGCAGTTGATTGAAGTTGATGGTCTCTCCCCGCGCCGCTGTGAACAGCCGGATTGGAAATGAGACCAGCCCGAACGTAAGATGACCTTTCCAGATACTCGCCATAACGTCTCCCTGAGCTCTTGCCGAGCCGCCGTTCTACACGTATATCATCATAAGCAGAAACAATTCCATTGTTTTATGTCACTGGAAGAATACGTCCGGAAGCGTCACTTCGAAAAAACGCCTGAGCCAAAAGCCTCGGTAGCCAATAAAAGTACAGGCTCACAACGATTTTTCGTCCAGCGGCATAACGCATCGCACTTGCATTACGATTTCCGGCTGGAAATCGATGGAACTCTGAAATCGTGGGCGGTCCCGAAAGGGCCCACGCAAGATCCGGCCCCGAAGCGCTTCGCGGCCATGGTGGAAGATCACCCTCTGGATTATGGCGATTTCGAAGGAAACATACCCGCGGGCAATTACGGTGCAGGCAGCGTGATGCTGTGGGACCGGGGCACGTTCGAACCGATCGGCGAGACTCCTCCCCTGGACCAGATCGCACGCGGCGATCTGAAGTTCCATCTCAACGGCGAGAAGTTAAAAGGCGAGTTTGCGCTTGTTCTGATGAAAGGCAAGGGGAAGGGGAATGACTGGCTTCTCCTTAAGAAGAAAGATGCCGAGGCCAGGCCAGGCTGGGACGTGGAAGAGTTTGCCAGGAGCGTCAAGACGGGGCGAACTCAGGAAGAGATTGCGAACGGTCTGGAAAGCAAGCGTTCCGCGCCCGTCTCCCTTCCCTGGAGCAAGACCGCGGGCGTGAAAGAAGCGTCGATGCCGGGCTTGCTGAAGCCGATGGGAGCCGTGTTGGGCGCTGCCCCAAAGGGAGACGATTGGACCCTGGAAGTGAAATGGGATGGGATACGCGCCCTTTGCTACCTGCGAAAAGGCAACCTTGAAATCTACACCCGGAACGGCAACCGGTGTGAGCGGCAGTACCCGGAACTCAGCACGCTTCCGCATCACGTTCGCTGTCAGGAAGCAATTCTGGATGGCGAGATCGCCGTTCTGGATTCGCACGGTGTCTCTCGATTTGCACTCATTCAACCGAGAATCATGAATACGGATGCGGCGGCCGTGGCTCAAATGGCGAAGCGCCAACCCGTGACATTATTCCTGTTCGACATTCTCTACCTGGATGGGCATGACCTCAGAGGCGCAAGCCTGCGTGACCGCAAAACAATTTTGCAGTCTGTGTTCGAGCCGTCGGCGGTGGTCCGGTATTCCGAAGGTTTCCCGAATGACGGCGGGCAGTTCCTCGAAGCCGCCCGCGAACAAGGTCTGGAAGGCTTGATTGCGAAATGCCTGAACAGCACATACCAACATCGCCGCAGTAGCGATTGGGTGAAACTGAAGCTGGTCTCGCAGCAGGAATTCGTCATTGCCGGGTTCACCGAAGGTGAGCGGGATTACTTCGGCGCGCTGGTCCTGGCCTATTACGAAAGCAACAAATTGATGCACGCGGGGAATGTGGGGACGGGCTTCGATCGCAAGCAAATGGCCGCGATCCATGAGCGGATGGCTCCCTTGGTGACGCCGAAGTCTCCAATATCCGGGAGTGCCAAGGTGCCGGTTCGAGGCACGTCGTGGATTCGCCCGGAGTTGGTAGCGCAGGTCAAGTTTTCAAATTGGACGCCGGACGGCCACCTGCGCGCACCCGTGTTCCTGGGGTTGAGGGAGGATGTAAATCCGGAAGACTGCGTGCGGGAATCGCGGGAAGCGGAAGAGCCCGAAGCGCCGGTTTCACAACCGCCGGCCGCGATGAAGCGCAAAAAGCCGAAACCGGCAACGCCGCTTCTGACCGGCACCGCGGAGAATGCGCAGCTCACGCTGGATGGACAAACTTTTAAGGTCACTCATCTGAACAAGGTGTGGTTTCCCAGCGATGGCTATACGAAGCGCGATCTGCTCAACTTCTATCGCGATGTGGCTCCTTTTCTGTTGCCGCATTTGAAAGATAGGCCACTTTCCCTGAAGCGTTATCCGAATGGCATTCAAGAGGACTACTTCTTTCAAAAGAACTCCCCTTCGTCCTATCCAAATTGGCTTCGTTTTGAAGAAATCGATAGCGAGCACCGCGATCCGAAAAAGCCCAAAGTGCCCATCCGGTATGTGCTGGCGGAAAATACCGCTGCTCTGCTCTATCTTGTGAACCAGGGGTGTATCGATCAGAACCCGTGGCAATCTCGCGTGGGCTCTCTTGAAAATCCGGACTTCATTCTGATCGATCTGGACCCGCAGGATTGCGAGTACAGCATGATTGTGGAGGCCGCGCTGCTGGTTCGCCGCACTCTGGACAAGCTGGAACTGACGGGCTATCCCAAGACCACCGGCGGCCGCGGTATGCATATTTATATTCCCGTGGTGCCGGAATACAGCTATGAGATCACGCGCACTTTTGCCGAAGCCATTTCGCGCGTGTGCGTAGCGGAGCGCCCGGAATTGTTCACGACGCCGCGCTCTGTTGAGAAGCGTCAGAAGAACAAAGTCTATTTCGATTACCTGCAGAATGGCGAAGGCAAGACAATCGCCGCGCCGTATGTGACGCGTGCGCACGCGGGAGCGCCCGTCTCCACGCCGCTTGCGTGGGCAGAGATAAAGGCGGGGCTGACTCCTGCGCAATTCCACATTCGCAATGCCGCCGAGCGGTTTTACAAAGTGGGTGATTTATTCGAAGGAGTCTTGCAGAAAAAACAAGAACTCTTACCGGCGTTTCAAAAGCTTGAATCGCTCACCAGGAAGTAGGTTCGATCAGGGCAGTTCAATCAGCCAGACGGCATTCGTGCTTGGCTGTATACGTCCCTGAAGCGAAGGCTCGCGATGTAGCTTCCACGATTCGATTCTGCTTGCCGCCTCCGGCCAGTGCAAGTCCTGGTACTTCGGGATCGGATAGTTGTCATGGATGCCAACCGCAAACAGCAGTAGCAGGGCACCGGCTTGCAAGGAGGCGGGCCGCGGCCGCAGAGTTCGCGCGATGACAAGAGCCACCGCAACAAAGAGCAGAGCGCAAGGCAGGAAAAAGTAACGCGCACCGCCGCCCAAAGTGAAGTGGCGAAGATCTGGAAAAAGATCGAGCAACTCCGGTCGCGCCAAGCAGGCTTCCAGAATCAGCGCGGGCCCGAGTGCCACGCTGATCCAGAGTGTTAAGTTAGCTCGCCTTCCGCCACTGCTCCGGGAGTGTATCCAGAAGAGCACCAGCAGGATGAAAGCAGCAATACCCGCTGAGAGCGCCAAGCCCCCGTGCAGGCCCGCAAACATAGCCCAATCCACGCCCAGCACCGTGGTGCCCAGTACCCGGTATACCCAGCTTTCCAGAACGGCCGCGAACGGAGACCAGAACGGAAAAGCGTGGTGCGGTGCTTGTTGCGCATGCGTGAGAATGACACCCATCTGAACCGCCGCGCACACAATGTAAACGCTGGCGGTTAAGTTGTAATGACGCACATACCGCCAGATTGCCAGCGGCAGAAACAGAATCAGGGCGGGGGCCGTAAGTGCGATGACAGCAATGACCACCGCCCGGAAGACGCCGCTTCGATTGTCCAGCAGAAGTATTAATCCGACGGGAGCTAAAAAAACCTGCAAAGCGGCGATATTCGCGAACAGGTCTTCGCCATTGCAATTCACGATGGCAAGAGTGCTGACGGCCATGCGCAGGTGGTCCGACGGCAGGATGAAGCGGTATTCCGGCAGCGTGAAAAAAGTGGCGCACAGGGCGGCGATCGATACAGCCACAACTTGAAAGATTAGCGGTTGGTAAAGCACCGGGAAGGGAGAGGCAAGCAGCGCAATCAGCCGCGGCAGCAGGTGCAGGTATCCATTCCACGGGATGAAAATCGCGCGTAAGCCGGAAACAAGTTGTTGCGCGAAAAAGACCCTGCCGTCCTCGGCCACAAACTGCGGATACACCCACCAATCCAGATTCCGTAGCGCGATGACGGCACACGCGAACAAGAAGAACAGCAGAATGCGATTACGTACTTACCGGCGCGCGGGCAGATGGCTGTCCAGCCAATCCAACCGCTCCAGTTGCGCTTCGTAGTAGCCGAGCGTTGTCTCCAGGTTCACGTAGCGAAAGCCGCGGGCGGCGGCCAACCGGGAAAGAGATCCATCGTCCATCGACGGCTTCTTGTTTTGCAAAACAACGTTGTAGGGGGAGGTGGCCAGCACTTCGTAATCCCGCTCATCGGTGCAGAGGAAGAACTCATGGGGCCGGGCGGGCTGCTTGATCGATGTTCGATCGCTGTCGGCCAGCTCTTCGTTAACGTTATATCCGCCCGAATTGTTGTGCAGCGCAATCAGCAGGCCTCCTTTCGGAGGAGTGAGCCGATGGATGAATTTTTTACGTTCATGGTCCAGCGAGGTGAGCACTTGCGCCAGTTGTTCCGGAGTCCACGAAGGGTTGAGCGACCGCATGCTTCGTTCCGCGCCCGCTCGGGAGAACATGCGGTTTGGATCCACAACGCCCCCCAGGATTGCCACGTTGCGAGTGGAGGCGGTAGAGAAGTATGCGGTGCCGGGATGGAAATGCATCCAGGTATCTAAAACCTGCCGCGCGGTGCTCTCATCGCCGTGAATCAGCAGGTAGCGCCGGGTGCTGAAGTACGCGTGCCGCCTTACATGAAATCCGATTCCGGCAATCTCAATTTCAGGCCGGTGAAAAGGGCTCCATCCCATACCTATTGCAAGAAAAGAACGCCTCCGCATTGTCTTTAACCGTAACAGGTACCATCGCGAGTATGGACGTGCGCCGGGGTACCGAGGCCGATCTGAGTGACATATGCCGCATCCAACGTAGTGTGCCGGAAGCAGCGCAATGGGACCCTTCGGGATATGAATTATGGGTGGCGGAGCACCAGGCCCGGATAGTGGGCTTTCTGGCGTGGCGCGCCACCGCCCCGGACGAAGCCGAGATCTTGAATTTGGCGGTGGAGCCGGCGTTCCGGCGTCAAGGCGTGGCTTCGCTGCTGGTTCGCGCATTGCTTCACGCGTCACCCCCGGAAAGTTTCTTTCTTGAAGTAAGGGAAAGCAATCGCGCGGCCCGTGCTCTTTATCGCAAACTGAAATTTGAAGAGGTGGGAGCGCGCTTCGGTTATTATTCCAATCCGCCTGAAACGGGCATTGTCATGCGATTGCAATCGTGATAGTTTCGGGACTAAGGAGACCGGTTCAGCATGGAACTGAAGGACTCGGAAGAAATAAAGAAGCATCTGCTGGAAACAAACGATGAGTACCAGCGGATGGCCCGCCAGCATCAGGAGTTCGATTTGCAGGCAAAAAATGAACAGGACGAAGTGGAGGAACACCGTCTAAAAAAGTTGAAGCTGCATCTGAAAGATCAGATGGAGGGAATGGTGGCTCAATACAGGACGCAGACGGCTTAATCCGCATCCCCGTCACGGACGTCTTCGATCTGCATTCGGTGCCGCCGAAAGATGTGGAAGGCGTAACGGAAGCGTACCTGGAAGAGGCGCGCGGCATGGGTTTGACCGCCGTGCGAATCATCCACGGGCGCGGGATCGGCGTTCAACGGGAGACGGTGCGGCGCGTGCTAGCGCGCATTGGGTTCGTTTCGCATTTTCAGGATGCGCCGCCCCAAGCTGGCGGATGGGGTGCAACCATTGCGACCCTTAGTGGAAATCGTGAGACGCCGATTTGATGGTCTGAAACGGTAGAGGATCTATTCGTTTTGCCCGGATGTGAATGACGGTGTCCACATTCTGAATCGGCCCTTCCACAAGCAACCAGGGATTGCCGATAAGCATGGCGCGGTTCGCGTCGAACATTTCAGACATCACCACCACATTGGCGATTCCGGTTTCGTCTTCCAAGCTGAGAAACACAATGCCCTTCGCGGTACCGGGGCGCTGGCGGACGATCACGCAACCGGCAACCCGCACCACTTTGCCTGATGGAATGTTCACCAAATCCGCCGCTCGCATGACGCCTAACCGGTTCATGGCGTCACGCCGATGCGCCATGGGATGTTTGCCGATATTGACGCTGGTACCGCCGTAATCCGCATGCAGCCGTTCTTCAATCGTCATTTGAAGGAGGGGCGATTCCGGCGCAATTTCCGGCAGTTGCTCAAGAAGCGGACCCACGTGGCGCACCGCTCGCGAGCCTTTCCACAAGCCATCGCGCCGATGCTTCGCGTTCAGTGAATTGAGCGCGCCCACGGCCGCGAGTTTTGTCATCTCATCCTGCCGCAGTTCCGGTACGCGCCGCGCCAGGTCATCGATATCGGAGAACGGTGCGCTGGCTCTGGCGGCGGTAATCGCTCCGCCTGCTGACGATCTCAAGCCCTTCACGTAATTGAGCCCCAGTCGCAGTTCCAGATTTTCCAGCGTGCACTTCCATTCCGACCGGGCGATATCGATGGGCAATACGCGTAACCCATGCCGCTGCGCATCTTTGATGAGTACTGCCGGATGATAAAAACCCATGGGCTGATTGTTCAACAGCGCGCAGGTAAAGGCCGGCAAGAAATGCGTTTTCAAATACGCGCTGGCATAAGCCAGCAAGGCGAAACTGGCTGCGTGCGATTCAGGAAAACCATAAAGCGCAAACGATGTGATGGATTGGACAATCACCTCCTGGGCTTTACCGCCAATACCGTTGGCCGCCATGCCCGCGCGCAATTTCACCTCAATTGCCTTCATGCGTTCCTTGCTTCTCTTGAAGCCGAGCGCGCGGCGCAACTCCTCCGCTTCGCCACCGCTGAAGTTAGCCGCCGCCATGGCGATGCGAAGCAATTGCTCCTGGAACAAGGGCACGCCCAACGTGCGCTTCAGAATGGGTTCCAGCAGAGGATGAAGGTAATCGATAGGCTCTTTGTTCTGCCGGCGGGCAATGTAGGGGTGAACCATTTTGCCCACAATGGGGCCGGGGCGGATGATTGCCACCTGGACCACCAAATCGTAAAAACACTTCGGTTGCAACCGGGGAAGCGTGGCCTGTTGGGCGCGGCTCTCCACTTGAAAAAGCCCGATAGTATCGGCTTTCCGCAATGCGTCGTAAACAGCGGGATCTTCCGGCGGGAGTTGCCCCAGATCGATCTCACGATCGTAGTGTTCGTGAATGAGGCCCAGACTGTCTTCAAGCACCGCCATCATCCCCAGGCCTAGTAGGTCCACTTTGATGAGCCCCATATCCGCGCAGTCTTCTTTGTCCCACTGCACCACTACGCGGCCGGGCATGCTGGAAGGCTCCAGCGGCACCACGGAATCGAGCTTTCCCTGGCAAATCACCATGCCGCCGGAATGCTGTCCCAAGTGGCGAGGCAGATCCTGCAGACCCACGACAAGATTGAGAAATTTCTGAATTTTGGGATGAGTGAGATTGAGGCCCGCTTCCTGGAACTGACGGTCCGCCGTATTCGAGGGATCTTTCCAGCCCCAAACCGGAACCAGGCCGGAAACGCGCTCCAGAGTCTCCGTTTCAAACCCCATCACCTTTCCCACTTCGCGAGCCGCGGATCTGCCCCGGTACGTGATGACGTTGGCTGTCATGGCGGCACCACGCTCTCCGTAGAGCCGATAGACATGTTGAATTACGCGTTCGCGCCGTTCTCCCGAAGGAAGGTCGAGATCGATATCGGGCCACTCGCCACGCTTCTCCGTGAGGAAGCGCTCAAAGAGAAGTTCCCTTTCGATGGGATCGACCGCGGTGATGCCCAGCGAATAACACACAGCGCTGTTGGCCGCCGACCCGCGGCCCTGGACCAGGATTCCTTCATCGCGACAGAAGTTCACGATATTCCAGACGATGAGGAAGTATCCGGCCAGATCGGTTTTGCGAATGACGTTGAGCTCGTGATCGATCTGGGCGATTGCTTTCGGATAGCCGGATTGGAAGCGGAGCCGGGCACCTTCATGCGTGCGCGCGCGAAGGTAATCGATGGCCGTTTGACCGGGCGGTAACGGATAGCGCGGAAATTCGTATCCCAGGTCATCCATCCTGAAATGAAGCTGACTGGAGATCTCAATCGTGTTTGCGATGGCGTCGGGCAGATCTCGAAAGAGGCGCGCCATTTCCAACGGAGACTTCAGATGACGCTCAGCGTTCCTGGTCAGAAGCTTGCCGGCAGTGGCCAGAGTAACTTTGTGGCGCAGGCAGGTGAAGACATCAAGGATCTCCCGCTGTTCAGGACGCGCGTAGAACGGGCCGTTGGTTGCCACCAGCGGCAACATCATCCCGCGGGCCAGTGCGATTGCCGCCTGGTTTCGCGATTCCTCTTCGCGCAGGTTGTGACGTTGCACTTCGACATAAACGTTCCCGCGTCCGAAGATGCGCGTCATTCTTTCCAGGCAAGCGCGGCCTTGTTTCCTGCGAAGAGCGAGGGCAAGCGGTCCATCGCTATCGCCGGTAAGACATAGCAGGCCTTTCGAGAACTCTTCGAGTTCGCTGAAGGTGACGATTGCCGGTTGATCCTTGGGAGTGCGCATCTTCGCGCGCGTGATCATCTGGCAGAGATTCCGGTATCCGTTCTTGTCGCGGACAAGCAAGGGATATCGGGCTCCGTCCTCGCAAAGGACCTCGGCCCCGGTGTGTGGCCGCAACCCCGCATCCACCATCGCCAAATAAAAGCGAGGAGAGCCATAGACGCCATCGCGATCCAGCAACCCCATGGCGGGAGCCTCAAAGGCGGTAGCGGTTTCGACGTACTCTTCAGGCAAACAGGCACCCTGAAGGAAGCTAAAAGCAGACCGGCAATGGAGCTCGATGAACACGAATGTGGGGCTACTTGATTCTTACAGTATGGCGAATAAAAGGAGAAGAGCCTGAAGGTGGCGGGCTGGTGGGATATAATGTTCAGGTGTCGAGCGGGAGTAATTCAGTGGTAGAATGCCAGCTTCCCAAGCTGGACGTCGCGGGTTCGAACCCCGTCTCCCGCTCCATCATTTGTTTGCACTGACTTACGGGAACCAGTTCTGAGCGATTTTCCGTCCAGCAGTCGCAAATTTCCCACAACTCCGCTGGTACTCCGCCTAACAACTCCAAACAATGCGTTGTTGCGGTAAAGATAGCTGTTTTGGCGGTTTGTCGATCTTTCGGCTGCTCTATCACCCAATAGCGATGCTATTCGTTGCAACAAAGACAAAAAGAGAAACGCTGATGAGAACGCTAGCCATACGGCAATGCAGGATGGAAAGGAACGTTCTCATCACGTTTTTCTACCAAACAAACGGCACTAACGAGGTTTGATGGCCGAAAGGCGATTAAAAGGACCGCCTCTTTCGTTGCGATCCCGCAGCATCTACTAGTGTAGTGCGCCACAAATAGTAACGAGTATGCTTTGAGTAACGTCCTTACAAGTGAGGGACGATTCGGATGCGTGTTGCTCGGCCTGTGGTGCTGGATAAACAAGAAAAGGGAATGCTGGAGCAGATAGCGCGGGGAC
>JBBROT010000097.1:0-10475 GCA_038229155.1 Bryobacterales bacterium
CCCATTCTGACGAACAGCGATTTCGAGAAGCTGAAGCGCGTATCGCAGGGCGAGTTTCTGGCCTCCACGCTGCCCACGTTATTCCGTGCGGCGGATGGTGAAGATGGCTTGAAGCGTTCGCTCGATGCACTGCGCAGACGCGCGACGGTGGCCATTGAATCCGGTTATAACGTTCTGATTCTTTCAGACCGCGGCGTGAATGAGGACTACGCGCCGATACCGAGTTTGCTGGCGCTGGCGGCGGTTCACAATCATTTGGTGCGTGAAGGGAAACGCACGCAGGTGGCCTTGATTATCGAATCGGGCGAGCCGCGCGAGGTGATGCACTTCGCTCTGCTGATTGGGTATGGCGCGAGCGCGGTGAACCCCTATCTGGCGTTCGAGACGCTGGAAGATTTGGCGTTGCGTGGCTTGTTGCGCGAAGGCGTGGATGCGGAGAAGGCGCAGTACGGCTTCCGCAAAGGCATCAATAAAGGTTTGCTGAAGGTGTTCTCGAAGATGGGAATTTCCACGCTGCAAAGCTATCGGGGAGCGCAGGTGTTTGAGGCGATCGGCCTGAACCGCGCGTTGATCGATGAATACTTTACCGGCACCTCGTCGCGCATTGAAGGCGTGGGACTGCAGGTGCTAGCCAAGGAAGCCGCCATGCGGCATAAGTACGCCTACGAACCGGTAACGGAAAACGATACCGACCTTGCGGTGGGTGGGACATACCAGTACCGCGTCCGGGGGGAATACCACCTGTACAATCCGGAGACAGTTGAGAAATTACAACATGCGGTAAGGAGCAACAACTTCGGCACGTTCGAAGAGTATGCCGCGCTGATCGATAACCAGAACAAACAGAAGGCAACGCTGCGCGGGTTGATGGAGTTTAAGGAAGCGGAAACGCCTCTGCATATCGATGAAGTGGAAAGCGCGCGCGAGATTGTGAAGCGCTTCGCGACGGGCGCGATGTCGTTCGGATCCATCAGCAAGGAAGCGCACGAAACGCTGGCGATTGCGATGAACAGCATTCAGGCTCGTTCGAACACGGGAGAAGGCGGCGAGGATGAGAAGCGCTTTAAGCCCGACGCCGATGGGACGAACCGGCGCAGTGCCATCAAGCAGGTGGCCAGCGGGCGTTTCGGCGTTACCACCGAGTATCTGGTGAATGCCGACGAGCTACAGATCAAGATGGCGCAGGGCGCAAAGCCGGGTGAAGGCGGGCAGTTGCTGGGGCACAAAGTGGATGAGGAAATCGCGCGGGTGCGTCATTCTATCCCGGGCGTGGGCTTGATCTCTCCCCCTCCCCATCACGATATCTATTCCATCGAAGATTTGGCGCAATTGATCTACGATTTGAAAAATGTTAACCCGCAGGCTCGGATTTCGGTCAAGCTGGTGAGCGAAGCGGGAGTGGGCACGGTGGCGGCGGGAGTTGCCAAGGCCCATGCCGATGTGGTGCTGATCAGCGGATACGATGGCGGCACGGGAGCTTCGCCGCTCACCAGCCTGAAGCATGCCGGCGCGCCTTGGGAATTGGGCCTTGCCGAAACGCAGCAGGTGTTGGTGATGAATGACCTGCGCGGACGAATTCGCGTACAGGCGGACGGCAAATTGCAGACCGGCCGGGATGTGGCGATTGCCGCACTATTAGGCGCGGAGGAGTTCGGCTTCTCCACCGCGCCGCTGGTGGCGCTAGGGTGCATCATGATGCGCGTCTGCCATTTGAATACCTGTCCGGTGGGTATTGCGACACAGGATCCCGAGCTGCGCAAGAAGTTCACCGGGCAGCCGGAGAACGTGGTGAATTTCTTCTTCTTTATCGCGGAGCAGTTGCGCCAAATTATGGCGAAGCTGGGCTTCCGCAAGTTGGACGATATGGTGGGGCGCGTGGACATGCTGGAAATGACGGGCGCGGTGGATCATTGGAAGGCGCGCGGGCTGGACTTCAGCTCCATTCTGTATAACCCGCCCATGCCGCACCGCATTTCGCGGCGATGCACGGGAGTGCAGGATCACGGCATCGATGAGGCGCTCGACTTCAAGCTGATCGACCATGCGCGCGAAGCGATCGATATCGGCACGGCAATTGAAATTAAGCTGCCGATTCGCAACACGCATCGCACGGTTGGCGCGATGCTATCGGGCGAAATTGCGCGGAAGCATGGGGCGGCCGGTTTGAAGAACGATACCATCCGCTTCCAGTTCACCGGCAGCGCGGGGCAAAGCTTCGGCGCGTTCCTGGCACCGGGCGTCACGCTGGAACTGGAAGGCGATGCGAACGATTACGTCGGCAAGGGGCTTTCCGGCGGCCGCATTATGGTGTACCCGCCGCGCGTTTCCACGTTTAAGCCGGAGGAAAACATTCTGGTGGGCAATGTGGTGCTCTACGGTGCCACATCGGGCGAGGCATTCTTCAACGGGATGGCGGGCGAACGGTTCGCGGTGCGCAACTCCGGCGCGGTCGGGGTGGTGGAAGGCCTGGGCGATCATGGCTGCGAATACATGACCGGCGGCCTGGTGATCGTGCTCGGCAAGACCGGGCGCAACTTCGCGGCGGGCATGTCTGGCGGCATCGCATATGTGCTGGATGAATCGGGCGAATTTTCGGCCAGCGGGTGCAACCAGGCGAGCGTTGCGCTGGAGCAGATTTTCGATCCGGAAGACCAGAACACTCTCCGGTTCTGGATCACGAAGCACTATGAACTGACCGGCAGCCCGGCCGCGAAGCGCGTGCTGGATCAGTGGCTCAGCATGCTGTCGAAGTTCGTCAAGGTGTTCCCGCATGAATACAAACGCGTGCTGGCGAAGGCACCGATGATTCCGGCTGGCTTGGCGCAAAGAGCGGAGGTGGCGATTCATGGGTAAGCCGACTGGATTTAAGGAATACGCGCGTGAACTTCCGGCGCGCAGGCCGCCCGCGGAACGGGTGAAAGACTGGTTCGAGATTTACACCGCCTTCCCCGATGACCATCTGCGGACGCAAGGCGCGCGCTGCATGGATTGTGGCATCCCGTTTTGCCACAAGGGCTGCCCGGTAAACAACATCATTCCGGATTGGAACGATCTGGTGTACCGGAACCGCTGGCAGGAAGCGATCCGGCGGCTTCACGCGACCAATAACTTTCCGGAATTTACCGGGCGCATCTGCCCCGCCCCGTGCGAGGCAGCCTGCGTGCTGGGCATCAATGAGCCGCCGGTCACCATCAAGCAAATTGAGAAATCGATTGTGGAGCATGCCTGGGAATCGGGTTGGATTGTGCCGGAGCCGCCGGAGAGCCGCACGGGGAAACGCGTTGCCATCATCGGTTCGGGCCCCGCGGGCCTGGCGGCGGCGCAGCAACTTTGCCGTGCCGGACATTGGGTGACGGTTTATGAAAAGGATGATCGCGTGGGCGGTCTGCTGCGCTACGGCATCCCGAATTTCAAGATGGAGAAGCACATTCTGGATCGCCGCCTGAAGCAGATGGAAGCGGAGGGCGTGGAGTTTCTGCCGAATCAGAATGTGGGCGGCGAAGTGGATATCGCGCACCTGCGTGAGCAGTTCGATGCGGTGCTGCTGGCGGGCGGCGCGCAGCATCCGAGGAACCTGGAGGTTCCAGGGCGCGAGTTCCGCGGCGTTCACTATGCAATGGATTTTCTGCCGCAACAGAACCGGACGAATGAAGGCGATGTTGTAAAAGATCAAATTTCAGCGGCTGGCAAACATGTCGTGATCATCGGCGGCGGCGATACGGGCGCGGATTGCCTGGGCACGTGCCACAGGCATGGCGCGAAATCGGTGCATCAGTTTGAGTTGATGCCGAAGCCGCCGGATACGCGCGCGGCGTCCACGCCCTGGCCGCTTTGGCCCATGCAGCTTCGCACGGAAGGAGCGCATGAAGAAGGCGGCGTTCGCGATTGGGGGATTGCCACCACGCACCTGACGGCCGATGCGGAAGGGAACGTGAAGCACTTGCATGGAGTGCGCGTGGGTCCGCCGCCGAAGTTCGAGCAGTTGCCGGGGACCGAATTCAGCATGGATGCCGACTTGGTGCTGCTGGCGATGGGCTTTCTGGGGCCCACGAAGCCGGGGATGATCGAGAAGCTGGGCGTGAAGCTGGATGCGCGCGGCAATGTGCAGGCGGACGAGAACTACATGTCGAGCGTGGAGGGCGTGTTCGCGGCAGGCGATATGCGGCGCGGCCAATCGCTGGTGGTGTGGGCGATTGCGGAAGGACGCAAAGCAGCGCGCGGCGTGGACGCGTTTCTCACCGGCGGCGAAAGTTTGCTGCCGGGATAGACGGGCTTACGGCCTGAATTCCAGATGCCGTTCGCGATTCAACTGATCGGTCATGGCGCGGTCGATGGAGCCGAGCGGTACCTGCTTCTGGACCTTGTCACGCGTCACGTAATGCAGTGTCGCGCCTTCGGTCCAATATGCGACGGCGATCTGTACCGTGCCATCGGGGAAGGCGATCAGCGTGCCTAGCTGGCCTTGCGCATCGCGGCCGGGAGGCGGATCCTGCCGTTCGCGAACGGGTTGCCGATAGGTGGTGGTGGGTTGGCTCGCGGGAGCAGAATAGTACTGATTCACCACCGCGGGTTGAGAAGGTGCGGCGTCGTAAGAATAGGCGGGGGCAGAATCGTAGGCGGAATACGCATACGTATCGGGATAGTAGCTGTAGCCCCCTCCATAACCGGCTCCGTAACCATAATAGGGATAGCCGTAGCCGCCATAGCCATAGCCCAGGCCATAGCCTAACCCATAACCCAGACCGAGCCCGAGGCCGTAGCCGCCGTAACCGTAACCGCGGTAGCCTCCGTAGCCATAACCGCCGCGATATCCATAGCCGCCACCATAGCCACGTGAGCCGCTATAGCCGCCGTAGCCGCGCGAGCCGCTATAGCCGCCGTAGCCACGTGAGCCGCTATAGCCGCCGTAGCCGCGCGAGCCGCCGCTATAGCCGCCGCGGAATCCACCGCCGCTAAAACCGGAACCGCCACGGACGCCGCCGCCGCTGAAATTGCCGCCGCGCGAGCCGCCTGAAGAAAATCCACCGCCGCCGCGGGAACCGCCACCGCCGCCGTGACCGGGAGCCGCAGAAAGAGTAAACGAACTTAGAATGAGAACGGAAAGTAATCCACGCATGGGAATGACCTCTCCATTAAGAATACTCCTGTTCGAAATCGGCGGGCGTGCCGCATCATGTGGGGCCGAAGAAGAAAAAGCACCCAACAAAGTGTATGCCGGTCGCTTTACAACGGCTCATTTCCGTGGATAATAGAGTTGCACTCCCCCGAGCAAGCGAGAGGAACTGCTTTGCTGAAATTAAAACGAGTTGAACTACAAGGATTCAAGTCCTTTTGCGACCGCACTGAGCTGAAGTTTCAGGGTTCCGGAATTGCCGCCGTGGTGGGGCCGAACGGCTGTGGCAAATCGAACCTGAGCGACGCCATTACCTGGGTGCTGGGTGAGCAATCCGCGCGCAGCCTGCGCGGTGCCCGCATGGAGGACGTGATTTTCGCGGGAACGCGCAGCCGGAAGCCGGTTGGGATGGCCTCGGTAACCATGGTGCTGGTGGACCCGGTGGCGGATCGTCCGCCTGTGCCGGAGAGCGTCCCCGTGAACGGTTCCGCGCCTTTGGAGGAGGGCGCGGAACACACCGAACCGGCCGCGGCGGCGAGCGGCAATGTCACGGTGCTACCTTCGAAACCGAGCGAGGTCACCATCACGCGGCGCTTGTTCCGTTCGGGCGAAAGCGAGTACCTGATCGATGGCCGGCAGGCGCGTCTGCGCGATATTCAGGATATTTTCATGGGCTCTGGATTGGGCCCGGAAAGCTACGCGATTATCGAGCAGGGCCG
Organism: Bryobacterales bacterium; assembly: GCA_038229155.1. Taxonomy (GTDB): domain Bacteria; phylum Acidobacteriota; class Terriglobia; order Bryobacterales; family Bryobacteraceae; genus JALYXI01. The sequence goes on from JBBROT010000097.1 coordinate 5,833, forward strand.
CATCGGGCAGATCCTCAGTTCGAAGCCTTCAGACCGGCGCGGCGTGATTGAAGAAGCCGCCGGCATCACTCGCTACAAGAGCCGGAAGCGGTTGGCGGAAGCGAAGCTCGAAAGCTCGAAGCAGAATCTGGCGCGCGTGTTCGACATTCTGGAGGAGGTGACGCGGCAGGCGAATTCTCTGAAGCGCCAAGCCGCCAAAGCCAAGCGCTATTCCGAACTGAAAGCCGATTTGGACGGGCGGCTGCGCACGCTGCTGGGCGCGCGGTTTCGCGTGTTAGATGCGGAAGCGCGGGATGCCACGCTCTCTTTGGAAGAAGCTTCGGCGCAGCTCAAGCAGATTTCAGAGCAGGTGGCTACGGGTGAAGCCGAACGGAGCAAGCTTCAGGAAGTCTGCTATCAGCTTGAACGCGACCTGACGGCGGAGCGCAAGAAGCTGGCCGAAGCCAACGTGGAAAGCGAACGCACACGCGGACGGCTGGAAGCGCAGGTGCGCGAGGGCGGGGCGCTGGAACAGCGGATGACGCGCGGCGAAACGGAAGGCAAAGAGCTGGAGACCCGCTTGAACGTGGCGGAGTTGGAGCGCGATACGATGGCTGCGGCGGTGAAGACGCTGGAGGCAGAGATTGCGCAATCGCGCGTTCTGATGATTGAAAAGAATCAGGTGCGCGACCGCTTGCAGAACCAACTGCGCGATCACGAAAAGGCCATTGAGGGCAACCGGGTAAACGTATTGCGGCTGCTTGGCGAAAGCGCCACGCTGAAAAATCAGTTGGCTCAGGTGGATGAGTTTCTGGCCGGGATCGACCGCGAGTTCGCGCGCGTGCAGACGGAAGAGAAGAACGCGCAGGCTGAAGTGGAGCGCCTGGTGGTGGCAAGGCGTGAGCTTTCCGAATCTATCGCGCAGCGCCAGTTGGATCTGGAATCGGTCACGGGCGAAAAGCGGCAGACGGAAGAGACGCTGGGTTCGCGGCGCGCGCTGGCCAACCAGACCCGTTTGCAACTCGATCAGGCGCGTGGCGAATGTTCGCGCTTGCGGGCGAAGAAGGAATCGCTCGAAAATGTGATCTCGCATCACGCCTACACCACGGATTCGGTGAAGCGATTATTCAGCGCCGCCGAAAAGGGGCAGGCTAGCGGCTTCAAACCGCTGGGTGTGCTGGCGGATTTTGTGGAAGTGGATTCCACTTACGAGCGGGCGGCGGAAGAGTTTCTGCGCGACGAGTTGGAATACGTGGTGGTGCTCAATTGGGAGCAGGCCGAACGCGGCATGCAGATTTTCCATCCGGCCACGGGCGAAGCTTTGGAAGGCCGGGCCACGTTCCTGGTGGAAGAAGGCGAAGCCGCCGCGCAGAATGCGATTTCTGCCGTGCCGGAACTGCCCCGGTTGGTGGATCATCTCCGCCTGACGAACGGCTTGAGCCATCAGGCCGCGACGCTGCTGCCACGCCTTTCGAACTGCTACCTGGCACCAGACAGCGAAGCAGCCCGTGGTTTCGCCGCCGCTCACCCGGCGTTGTATTTTCTTCTGCCCACGGGCCAGTGCTATCACGGTCGCATGCTCTCAGGAGGGCACAAGAAAGCCAGCGGACCATTGGCTCTGAAGCGTGAGCTGCGCGAAGTTGCGAAGACGTTAACGGAACAGGAGCGCTCACTCGCCGAACGCACGCGCGGCTTCGAAAATTTGACTGCGGAAATTGCAGGGCTGGAACATGATCTGGACCGGCTCCGTTCGCTGCAGCAGACTCGCGAGAAGGATGCGCTGGCGCTGGGCCATGAGATGCGCAAGCTCTCCGATGAGAACAATCGCGCCAATTCACGCATCTCGGTCGCGCGGATGGATCTGGAACGGCTGAACCGTGAGCGCCAACGTTCCGTGGAGCAGCGGGAACGGAACCGTGCCGCCGTCGCGCAAAAAGATGAAGAGCGCGCCGGGCGGGAGCAGGCTTTAGAAGTGGCGCGTCAGGAACTGGACGCGGCGCAAGGGGAAGCCGCGCGCATTCGCGAAGAGCATTCCACATTGCGCGCGGAACTGGCCGCTCTAGAAGAACGGCATCGCGCGGCAAGCAGTGCCCTCGCGCGCCTGGAACTACAAATTCGCGAGACTCGCGAACGGCGTACGCATCTGGGCCGCGATATCGAACGCATGGGAGAGCATCGCGCGCGCTTGCTGGCGGAGAACATCGAGCTCGATGCGAAGGCCACCGCGCTGGCGGAACTGGTGCAGCAGACCGATGCGGGCGCGCTGGTACTAGCGGAACAGGAAGCCAAGCGCCGAAGTGAATTGCAGGCGGCGGATGAAGCGCTGAAAGGCACGCGCGCCGCGATTGAGGCTGGCCATCAGAGGCGAGGCGAAATTGAAGTGGAGCTGGTGCGCCGCCAATCCGAATTGAAGTTTCTCGAAGAGACCAGCCGCAAAGAACTGGGCGTCGGGCTTGCTGATATCGCACCCGAAAGTGACAGCGAAACGGAACCCGATCTGGCCGAAGTGGAGCGCGGCTATAACGAGGTGCGCGGCAAGATTGAATCTCTGGGTCCCATCAATTCGCAGGCGCTGGAAGAATTCGAAGAAGCGCAAACGCGACAGGATTTTCTCACCGAGCAGCGCCAGGATCTTCTGGATTCCATCCGCGATACCGAGAAGGCGATTCATGAGATCGATGGAATCTCGCGCGCACGCTTCCAGGAGGCGTTCGACGCCATCAATGAAAACTTCCGGCAAGCGTTTCAGACGCTGTTCGGCGGCGGTTCGGGCGAAATGCGCCTCACCGACGAATCGAACGCGTCAGAGAGCGGGATCGATATTATTGCGTCGCCCCCAGGCAAGAAGCTGCAGAACATTCTGCTGCTTTCCGGAGGTGAAAAATCCATGGCCGCCATGGCGCTGCTGATGGCCATCTTCAAGTTCCAACCGAGCCCGTTCTGCGTGCTCGACGAAGTGGATGCTCCGCTCGACGAAGCCAATATCGGCCGCTTGACCAAGCTGCTGAAAGAGATGTCGGTGGACACTCAGTTCATCATCATCACGCACTCGAAGAAGACCATGGAGGCGGCGCAATCCATGTACGGCGTAACGATGCAGGAAGCGGGTATCTCTAAGCTTGTGAGCGTGCGCTTAAGCCCCGCCGAAACAGCGGCATAGCTCCCAGGGCTAAGATCACCAACGCGAAAGTGGCCGGTTCTGGAACCGTGGGAGAATTCGGGGTGCCATCGAAACCGGAACTGCCGAAATCGGTCCGCCCGCTACTTGCGTTATACACACCACATCCATCGGAGATGACGTTCGTATCCAGCGTGATCGCCCCATTCTGGGCGAATGCCCGGCCACATAAAATACTGGCGTTCGTATTTAAGGTGATGCTCTGAAGCGCCAGGATATTGCCCGCGAATGTAGTATTGGTACCGAGTGTTGCGGAGGAACCGACCTGGAAATAAACTCCGGTACCCTGATTTCCGTTAATCACGTTCACATTGGCCGCGGAAGCCGTTGTTAATGTGCTTCCAATCTGGAAGACAAAGACGGAATTCGGATTATTTTGCGCATTCAGCGTGAGTATTCCGGTGAGTTGAGCGGATGAAGAAAAGCGATAAACACCTGGAAAAAGAGTAAGTCCACCCAGATTCTGACCGCTAAGATCGGTTGTAAATGGCAGTAGTTGAAGCGCTAAGTATGCGGCTGTTTCGTCGCTTTGGGCCTGTGCCGCCGCCGCATCGGAGTTGTGGGTGGTGGAACCTCCAATCAAGGTGATACTCCCCGCTCCGGTAATAGATGTGCCGGGAGATAGGCCTATGTTGCCATTAATTGTGGTCGGGCCTGTGTTTGTGATTGTGGAGCCGCCCAGGATGGCGTAGCTGTTTGCGGTGCTGAACATTGCGGCGGAGGCTGAGGCACAACTGAAAACCCCAACAAAGAAGGCGAGAGCAGCGGTTAAGCGCAACATAAAACCTACCTTTACGAATTTCAGGTCTTAATTTCAGTAGTACTAAAGATCTGGGTCGTGGTTGTATTGTAGTCCCGATTTTTTGGCAATCAGCCCAGAAAAGAGCAAGTCGGCCAGGGAATTGTATTGTTCAGTCCGCATATTTGTTAACCAGTACTAGTCCTTGTATATTTAATCGATAAACCTGGCTGCATTTAATTTATGATTTGTATTTTGACGAAAATGATGCATCGTGTGCACACGAACTCATGCGAATCGCGCGGGGCAGTACATGGGCGCGAACCGCCCACGAGTCCACAGCATTCGGAACTGGTGAGGGCAGAAGCACCTACTTGAGCGACGCCTCTGCTTCCTGAAGCGTGGCGAAGATGAAGAATATCGTGAACCTTGGAAACCGTGAACATGGTCATGATGCGCGGGGCCGCTCCTGTTACCGCATATTTCCAGCCGGTGCGGTTGCAACTGGCATGGAACGCTAGAATGGCACCGAAACCAGCGGAATCCATGTAGGGAACGCCGCCGAGATCGAAAATGGTTTCTGGGTGACGGCCTTGCGGGAAGCATCTTGAAATTCGAATAAATTGCTGAGTGTGAGCGGCCCCAACATCTTCAGGTACTCGATGTCGCCCTCTTGAACATTTTCGATCTGGAAGTCTTCTTTTGACGTGAATTCAATTGTAGCTTCAGGGAATGGTTATTTCATCG
>JBBROT010000098.1:0-10443 GCA_038229155.1 Bryobacterales bacterium
ATAAGTACCCAATGCGCTCACACGCAAGCCTGGCGTGGCGGGCAAGGCTGTTTCGGTTGCCGAACTGGGCGTGCCCGCAAGGAACGCGGCAAGGTTCGGGAAGTTGATGGTGCCGCCGGTACCGCCGTTAAAATTATTGTTCCGAAAGCGGCGGAACTCCGCCCCGAACTTGAGTGAGTGCCGCCCTCTGATCCACGAAAGCGAATCGGAATATTGGAACGTGGTATCGCCGCGCCATTGCGGGAAAACGGCAATTCCGCCAAAGACCGCGCCGCCAGAAATAGCGAACTGCGGGAACACAGAAGAGGGAGAGGTAATGCCGAACGCGGAAGGGTCGGCCTTATCATCCTGCGTAAAGCTGATTAGCACCCGGTTCAGCCCCGCGCGGAATTCATTCGTCACCGAAGACGAAAGCACGTGCGTGTATCCCAGCGATAGAAGTTCGCGCTTCGCAGGGCGCGAATCACCGAAACCCGGCAGATTATTGCCTTGCAGTGTAGGTTCTGTCCGCTCATCGCGATTGGAAATAAAGTTCCCGAAAATAAAATCGCGCTCAGAGAAGTTATGGTCAATCCGCCCGGTAAACTGGTTCAGTTTGCGCCTCCGCCCGGCGGGCCCCACAAAAAAAGTGCCCGTCGAATCGTTCGCCTTCGGCAACAGCGGAATCAATTTCAACACCACGGGATTCGTAACCGCCGCTATCTGCGCAACAGTGGGAACATGCGTTCTCAAAGATGCAACTTCACGGCCCTGGCGCCCTTCGTAACTGGTAAAGAAAAAGGTACGGTTACGCAGAATGGGACCGCCCACGCTATAGCCGTAGATATTCCGCTTGAACGGAATGATGTTGCCCGCGGGATCGAAATAATTTTTCGCATCGAACTTCTCATTGCGCACGAATTCATAGGCGGTGCCATGAAAGCCATTCGTGCCGGATTTCGAAACCGCGCTTATCACAATCCCCGCATTGCGCCCGAAGTCGGCGGAAAAGGAGTTGGTCTGCACCTTGAACTCCTGAATCATGTCGATGTTCGGCTGAAACGTAATCTGGTTCTGGGCCATGTCGCTCAGGTTGATTCCGTCGAAGAGGTAATTCGTGGAATCTTCGCGCGTGCCTGACGCATTGATGCCAGAGATGCCGATGCCGCTCGGCACCGCAAGAAACGTCCGGTTATTCGTGCTGGGCGCGACCGTGCCTTGCGTCAGCAGCGCGATATCGAGAAAAAAGCGGCCGTTCAGCGGAATCTCCACAATCTTGCGGTTTCGTCACCACTTCGCCCAGCGTGGACGATTCCGTCTGTACACCTGTCGCGGAACCTTCCACCGTAAGCAGCGTGCTGGCGTCGCCAATTTGCATCACGGGGTCCACGCGCGTACGTTCCGCAACAGCCAGCGTCAAGTTGCTCTGCACGAAAGTCTTGAAGCCGCCTTGCTCGGCACGCAACGTATAGCTGCCGGGCTTGGCGAATGGAAATTCGTAATCGCCCGAGGAATCGCTTTTGGTGGTGAGGGCCACTCCGGTCTGGTTGTTGGTAAGGCTAAGGCTCACGCCGGCAATGGCCGCGTCCTTGGGATCTTTAACGGTTCCGGTCAGCGAGGCATTCTGCGCTGCCAGGGGAACGGCTATGAAAAACAGGCAGCATGCTGCCCAAACGGGAACGCTTCCGATCTTCATAAAAGACTCCTGAAAGCCAGGACTTGGCTGCAAAACGGTTAGTGTAATAGTAACGTAACCATCTGTTTTAGCCGTGGCTGGAATCCCGATCAGCGGATTTCAATTTTAGTGATGTTACTGCTGACTCCGGCTCCCGTTAGGACAAAATCCTGCGGACCGGAAACTCCGGCGGGAATCACCAGATTCACCTGATAGAGCGCCACGAACCCAGGTGCCAGCCCGCTAAACGAAACCGGAGCATTCTGTCCTCCCACAGTCGCGGTGAACGTGGTTTGCGTAAACGAAAGAACTGAACTGCTGGCCGCCGCACCCGTCACCCCGGCAGGCGTCACCGCGCCCAGCCCCGTGCAGAATACAATCACCGTCTCACCCGGAACGGCCGGTTGCGCCGAAGAAACAAGCGTGAAGTTGGCATGCAGCGCGGCAGGCTGCTGTCCAATGGCAAACACTCCCGGCTGCGCGATGGATATATTGATAGGCACCGTCACCGTGCCGAACCCATTGTTCAACACAACGGGCACAGCGGAGCCCGGCGCAACATCGAACGGTACCTGCACACTGATCTGCTCCTGCCCAGCCAGATTCACCACCTGAAAAACCGGTGCCGTCTTTCCCCCGATGGTGACAGAGGTACCGGCGAGCGCCGACGGCAGAGGTACACTGCTGTTCTGAATTATGCCGCCCAAGTTGCGGGTGAGGTGCGTGCCGAAGATGGTGGCCAAGCCGCCAGGGCTCGCTCCCGTCGCGAAGCTGGCCGCGTTGGTGAAGCCCGCCGACGTGATGACCGGCGCAAAACCGGGCACGGCAGCGGTGATGGAGCGGATGCGATTGTTTATCGAATCGGCAATAAAAATATTGCCCAGCAGATCCACCGCGATGCCGAAATTTCCATTGAGCGAGGCTGCGGTGGCCGGGCCGCCGTCACCGGAGAAGCCCGCGGTGCCATTACCCGCGATTGTCGCAATGGTGCCATCTATCGCAACGCGCCGGATGCGAAAGTTCACGTCGTCGCTAAAGTACAGGTTGCCCGCCACATCGAGCGCCAGTCCACCAGGGAAGTTGAGTGAAGCGCCCGTTGCCGGACCGCCGTCGCCGGAGAAGCCCGCGCCGCCGTTGCCAGCAACCGTTGCGATCGTTCCATCAAGCGCGATCCGTCGGATACGGTGATTGAACTGGTCCGAGAAATAAATCACGCCGCTGCCGCTTACGGCAAGCGCAGTCGGATTGTTGAGCGATGCGGCTATTGCCTGTCCGCCATCGCCGGAAAATCCGCCGCTTGCCGGTGTGCCCGCTCCATTCCCCGCGATGGTGGTGATAAAGCCGCCAGGCGTGATACGCCGGATTCTATGATTGCTCTGGTCCGCGATCAGTATGTTGCCGGAAGCATCGACAGCCACGCGCACCGGGTTATACAAGCTCGCAGTGGTGGGAATAATTCCGTCACCGTTATAGCCTTTGGTGCCGTTCCCGGCAACGGTCGTGATAATTCCGCGCCCGCTCAGATCCACGCGGCGTATCCTCTGGTTCCCCACATCCGCTATGAACATGGTGCCGCCGGCATCCACGAAGACGCCGGTGGGTGTGTTGAGCTGCGCATCCATCGCCAACCCGCCGTCACCGGAATAGCCCGCCGAGCCATTCCCCGCCACAGTGGAAATGGTGCCGTTCGGAGTCACGCGGCGGATGCGATGGTTGAATTGATCGGCAATAAAAATGTTGCCGGCGCGATCCGCAAACACGTCCACCGGCACATTCAAAGCGCTTAGCGTGGCAGCGCCGCCATCGCCCGAAAAAGTGGTCGCACCGTTTCCGGCCACCGTCTGGATGGTTCCGGATTGTTGCGCCAACAGGCCGGTGGCACAGAAAGCAAGGAATAAACCGCATCGCATCATAAGCACAATAGTATTCCCATCCTTGGCAGACCGGCTAGTGCGGAAGCACGCCACAGTTGTCGCGTCCCGCTTGCGTGCAACTCTCGTAGGCGCTTTTCCGCATGGCGCGAAATACCTCGGCCTCATCGCGATCCACCGCATTGCGCAGTCCGGCGAGCCACAATACGCGTTGCGCGGAGTTGTGAAACGCGATCCCGGTCGGGTCGCCCCCCATCAGCTTCACGCTGAAGCGCAGTTTGCCGCCAATCAGCATGTTGTGCTCATTGTTATCGCGGAAGCCAATGTTGTTGGTGCCGTCGCGCAGCCACTTGGCCCAGTAATCGCCCTTGGCATTTCCCTGCGCCCCCGCTTTGGCGAACCATGCAATGGCAAGCTGCCGGTTTTGCGGCACGCCAATCCCGAACTGGTAAGCGCGCCCGAGCGAAAACTGTCCCTTCATCCACCCCTGGTGAGCGCTGGCCTGAAACAGGCGTGCCGCCAAGTCCCAATTTTCGGGAACGCCCTCACCCAGTTCATAAAACAAACCCATTTGGTTTTGCGATTCTGGCTCACCTTGCGCGGCGGCGCGGCTGTACCACTCAAAGGCAGCCCGGGCACTCTGCGGAACCCCGTCACCCTGATCGTAAAGCAGCGCCAGGCGAAGCTGCGCCACAGCGTTTCCCGCTTCGGCCGCGCGCGTTACAATTTTCGCGGCACCGGCATGATCTCCAGCCTGGAAGCGCGCACCGGCCTGATCATAAACATCGCTAGCGGGAAGTTGCTGGCAGTATTGCCTGGTCGCGGGCCCGTGCATCATTCTATCGCTGCCCGGCTCAATCCCCAGACACTTCCGCAGCGTGCCCGACGCCATCGTAACAGGCACCGGTCCGGCGGCAAACGAAGACGAACAGATCGCCGCGCCCAACAGGACCAGTACAAAATACTTTGGGCCGGCAAGCTTACGCACAGCACTTCCCTCCAGCGAAACCGAAGCCAGTCTATCATGGGCGGCCGCGAGAACATGAGCTCCACCGTGGCCGCCCAATCAGACAGCCTCAGGCTTGCGCGGCCGCCGCCAAACGCCCGGCCGAGCGCAGCGCATCGGTCACATGGCTGCGATGCAACATTTGATGCAACGCCAATACCAGGAAGCTCTTTCCATAGGTAGCAAACTCCCGCTCACGCCCCTTGGGCGGAGCAATGGACGGCTTGTCCAGGTCCTCTTCGCTGAGCGAATCCAGCAGCTTCAAATTGCGTTCGCGCAATTCGAGATACTTCTCCCGAACCTGCGCGAACGGTGGATAGGCCCCGCTGTCAGATACGGCTTCGGAGTTCTCACCGAAAATTGTCTGCCACTCCGCTACCGCATTGTTCTCTCCGAAGAGGACCGCCGGGATCATACCTTCAATGAGCGTGAGGTGGCCCAAGACCCACAGCGGATGGCATCCGCCACGCTGTGTGGGAAAGGTCAAAGGAGCGTCGCCAATTTTGTCGATTGTGCTCAGCATCGCGCCGTTGGACACGGTCAGTGCGAATTTTATTGCGTCTTTGGTGTGCATGGTTCTCCTATTCTGAAATCGGGCAAGATCACATACCCACTCTTAATTACGATTCCCGAATTGCCGAAGATACGCTTCCCTGCCGCCGCTGCTCATAGTGGACATCAGCGGCCGCCGCGAGTATCCAAGGGCAATGCGCGTAGTCCACGACGCGGATAATAAAATGATCATCAAAATCGATACGGCTGATCGAATGCGGCGACCATGCTCCGTTCTTGTGGTGAAGAACGATTGCGACCGGATGGCCATCCACGTTGCCCGCCACCATACTCCAGGGGACCGTCGCCGTCTCGTAACGGTGAAAGTACGGCGAGTCGGCTAAGAGACCCGCAAATCTGTCCGCCACACGCAAGCGAGCGTCGTAAGCGATCAGTTCGCGAACTCCCTCCCAATCGCGGCGATTGAACCGCTCAACGTAGAGGGAAAGTATGTGAGAACTTTTGGCGCTTACCGGATGCGCCGGCACCGAGCCTTCAGGCAAGATCGCCAGTTTTGACCGGCCCCGGTTGAGTGCCGCCTTGACGCTGCCGACGGTGGAGCCGGCAAGCTCCGCGATTTCATCGAGAGAGTAATCGAAGACGTCTTTCAACAGAACGCATGCGCGCTCCTTCGGCGGGAGGGTCAGCACCAGATGCTCGATGGCGTGTCCTAGAACCGCGCCCGCCGGTTCCACTTGTTCTACGAAGTTCGGCACCCTGGCGACTGCTTCCGCCTCCTCCCGAACGCCGCGGCTGCGCAGAAAATCAATGCATCTGTTATGAGCAATCCGGAATAGCCACGGCTGAAGCGCACGGTTGTCGTCAAAGGTATCCAGCTTTCTATATGCCTGGAACAGAGATTCCTGAACCACATCCTCGCCGTCCATCACCGACCCAGTCATGCGCGCGCAGTAGCGGTGTAGACTGGGCCGAATGTGAGTGACAGTCTCGAGAAAAGCAAGATAACGCGCTTCGAATGGCCCCGGTGCGCCGATCCCTGTTGCTTCGTCCATATTCAGTTGTACGATTCTCACCGTGCTTAGGATACGAATCGGCTATGTCTCGTGAACCCTTCTATCTTTGCGCCGCCAAATCTTCCAGGCAGCGCGCGATCAGCGCCGTCCACCCGGTCTGGTGCGAAGCCCCGCACCCACGCCCCGTATCCGGATTGAAGTATTCATAAAACAAGGTCAGATCTTTCCAGTGCGGGTCTTCGGCATATGTGCGCAATTCGCCCTGCCAAGGCGACCAGCCTTGCGAATCGGGAGTGAAGATGGCGGCCAACCGGCGGTTCAACTCCCGCGACACTTCCCGCAGTGTCATCATCCTGCCCGAACCGGTTGGGCACTCCACTTTCAGCGAATCGCCATAGAAGTGGTAATAGCGTTCCAGCGCCTCCACCAGTAAATAATTCAGAGGAAACCAAATGGGGCCGCGCCAGTTCGAATTCCCGCCGAACGAACCCGTTTCCGATTCTCCCGGCTCATACGACACGCTGCGGTTCGAACCGTCCAGGCGCAAGATATAAGGATGCTGCTGGTGCACTCGCGAAAGGCTACGGATTCCGAATGGCGAAAGAAACTCGTTCTCATCCAGCATCCGCGCCAGCACGCGTACCAACCGCTCCCGCGAAGGAATAGCCAGCAGCCGATGATGATGATCGGATGCGCCGCCGGTTTCCATATAGCTGATCTGGCTGGAAAGATCGCGCCGGTTTTTTAGAAACCAGTTCATCCGCTTTTCAAATGCGGGCAGCTTGGAAATCTGGCGCTGCTCCAGAACAGCGTCCGCGAACAACGGAATCAGCCCCACGATGGAACGGATCTTCAGCGGATGGGCCTGCCCGTCCACCAGCAACTGGTCGTAATAAAAACCGTCCTCCTCGTCCCACAGCCCCGTCCCGCCCAGCGTATTCATCGCATCGGCGATCTCGACAAAATGTTCGAAGAATTTCGACGCGATGTCCTCATACGCCGGGTCCTCCGAAGCCAACTCCAGCGCCATCGAAAGCATGATCGAACAAAAGAACGTCATCCATGCCGTGCCGTCCGCCTGTTCCAGCGCCTGCCCATTCGGAAGCGGCTGCGAACGGTCGAACACTCCCACGTTATCGAGGCCCAGAAAGCCGCCCGAAAACACCTGCTTCCCGGCCACGTCCTTGCGATTCACCCACCACGTAAAATTGATCACCAGCTTGTGAAAAATGCGGGCCAGGAACACGCGGTCCCGCTTCCCATGCGGCGCGCTGATTTTATAAACACGCCAGGCCGCCCACGCCTGCACCGGAGGGTTCACGTCGCCCAGCGCGAACTCATACGCAGGCACCTGCCCGTTGGGGTTCATATACCATTCGCGATTGAACAAAATGAGCTGCTGTTTCGCAAACTCGGGATCGATCTGCGCGAACGGAATCATGTGAAAGCCCAGATCCCAGGAGGCGTACCACGGATACTCCCACTTGTCCGGCATCGAAACCACATCGCGATTGAAAAGATGCAGCCACTCGCTGTTACGGCCGCGCCATCGCGCCGCCGGCGGCGTAGGCTGTGACGGATCGCCCTCAAGCCAATCCTGAACCGCATAGTAATAAAACTGCTTCGACCACAACAGACCCGCATACGCCTGGCGTGCCACCTGGCGCTCTGCCGCGGCCATCGAATCCGGGTAAGTGGCGTTATAAAAAAAGTCAGCCTCGGCAATTCGCTGCTGAAACATCCGTTCGAAATCCGCACCGAAAGCATTCCCCGGCTCAACGTCCCCCGCCGCAAGCCGGAACCGCAATTGCACCTGCCCGCCCGCCGGAATCCGCAGATGGTAGCGCGCCGCCGCCTTAGTGCCTTCGCGCTTCTGGTTGACGGCCGCAAACCGCTGGCGCAGCACATAATCGTCGAAGGCGTCCTTCACGAAACGCGTAGGGTCATACAAGCCAAACAGCCGCGCGGCGTTTGTCTCATTGCCCGTAAACAACAGTTCGGTTTGATGCTCCACCAGAAATGTGTAGCGTCCAATCGATTCGTGATCCAACTGCATGCTACGCTCGCCGCTCGCGCGCATGGAGGGCAGCGGCCAATACCCTTCGCCGCTCCGGCCCCAACTCCACGTATTGCGAAACCACACTGTAGGCAGCAGGTCCAGCGGCGCTTCCTCAGGCCCCCGGTTTGCCACCGTGATGCGGATCAGAATGTCGTCGGGAGACGCCTTTGCATATTCCGCATAAACATCGAAATAGCGGCCATCGTGAAATGCATCGGTATCCGTAATTTCAAACTCGCGGTCCATGCGCCCGCGCCGCCGCGATTCCTGGAGCAAGCGTTCATAAGGATAAGCGCGCTGCGGATACTTGTACAGCGCCTTCATATAAGAATGGGTCGGCGTCGAATCCAGGTAGTAATACAGCTCTTTGCAATCTTCGCCATGATTGCCCTCAGGCCCGGTGACGCCGAACAGCCGCTCTTTCAAAATGCTGTCATTCCCGTTCCAAAGAGCCAGCGCGAAGTTCAGCCGCCCTTCTCTGTCGCAAATGCCCAGCAGCCCGTCTTCGCCCCAACGGTAGGCGCGGCTGCGCGCGTGATCATGCGGCAGGTACTCCCAACAATTGCCATTTTCCGAATAATCTTCGCGAACCGTTCCCCATTGGCGTTCCGACAGATACGGGCCCCAACGTTTCCAATTCGCATTCCGGGCCAAGTCGTCGGCCAGCCGTTGCTTTTCCGCATCCATTCGGTTGGTTCCATCATGACATCCGAATGTTCTTCGCGAGTCGGATACAATCTCATCCATGCGAATGGCTGAAACTTTCATACCGGAGTTCGATCAGGAAATGGTGGGCGTGCGCAAGCACCTGGAGCGCCTGCCCGAAGGCAAAATGGATTGGCGTCCCCACACCAAATCCATGGCGCTGGGCCTGCTGTCCAATCACATCGCCGATATCCCGGCCTGGACCATCATGACCTTCGACCGGGACGTGTTCGATCTCGCCGGATTCAAAAATCCGTCTCACGATAACGGTGCCGGAATCCTCGCTATGTTCGACGCCAACGTGATCGCCGCGCGCAAAGTATTCTCGGAAGTATCCGATGAAGTTGCCAGCGGCAACTGGAGCCTGACCAACGAGGGCCAGACCTATTTCACCATTCCCAAAATGGCTGTCGTCCGCACCTGGGTGTTGAACCACATCATCCATCACCGCGCGCAACTGGGCGTGTATCTCCGCCTGCTCGATATCCCCGTCCCTGGCGTTTACGGCCCTTCCGCCGACGAAATGTAATTCTGCTGTGGCATTCTGCTGTATCGTGGTCATTGCCTAAAAGGACCCGACCCCGTTGACACTGGCCCCAATCGATTACGCGATTCTCGCGCTGTACTTTTTATTCGTTCTCGGCATCGGCTGGCGTCTGCGCGCGCGCTCCTCCTCCTCCGGCGACTTCCTCACCGGCGGCCACAATCTTCCCGTTTGGATCACCTCCCTCGCCTTCCTCGCCGCCAACCTGGGCGCGCAGGAAGTGATCGGCATGGCCGCCTCCGGTGCCAAGTACGGCATCATGACTTCGCACTTTTATTGGATCGGCGCGGTGCCCGCCATGCTCTTCATCGGAGTCTTCATGATGCCGTTTTATTACGGCAGCCGCGCGCGCTCCGTGCCCGAATATCTCCGGCTGCGCTTCGATGAAAAAACGCGCGGCCTGAACGCCCTCACCTTCGCCGTGATGACCATCTTCTCGTCCGGCATCAGCATGTATGCGCTCGGCATCCTGTTCGAAGCCGTGCTGGGCTGGAGCTTCACCGCCTCCGTGCTGCTCAGCGCCACCATCGTTCTGATCTATACCTACCTCGGCGGCCTCACCAGCGCCATCTATAACGAGGTGTTGCAATTCTTCCTCATCGTCCTCGGCTTCGCGCCGCTCGCGGCCATGGCGGTCTATAAAGCCGGCGGATGGGGCGGGCTGCAACAGCGTCTGCCGCCCGTCATGACGCACTCCTGGCAATACCTGGGCGATGCTCACCAGAACCCCATGGGCGTCGAAATCTTCGGCCTCGTCGCCGGCCTCGGCTTCGTGCTCTCGTTCGGTTACTGGTGTACGGATTTCCTTGTCGTGCAGCGCGCCATGGCCGCCAACTCCATGGCCGCCTCGCGCCGCACGCCTGTTATGGCCGCCTTCCCCAAGATGATCATGCCGTTCATCGTCATCCTGCCCGGGCTCGCCGCCGTCGCGCTCGCCAACATGTCCACCGGCTATTCCATCCCCACCAAGGGCGATGGCCTCGATTACGATAAAGTGCTCACCAGCCTGATGGCCCAGTTCTATCCCTCCGGCATGTTGGGCGTGGGCCTCACCGCGCTGATGGCTTCGTTCATGTCC
>JBBROT010000099.1:0-10314 GCA_038229155.1 Bryobacterales bacterium
AGAACGTGTTCGTCGAGAAGCCGATGGCGATCACGGTGGCCGAATGCCGTGAGGTGGCGGCAGCTGTAAAGCAGAGCGGCAAGGCTCTGACAGTCGGCTTCAACAGGCGGTTCGCGCCGGATTACCTTCGCATGAAAGAGCGCATGGTGAAGAGGGCCGGTCCCGCTGTGATCAACTGCTGCGTGAACTCGCCGGGCATCTCCGGCGCCTATTGGATGGCCGACCCGGCAATCGGCGGAGCCATACTGGGCGAGGCGTGCCACTTTGTCGACCTGATGTACTGGCTGCTTGAGAGCGAGCCGGTCGAAGTCCACGCATATAGCTTGCCGACGGGCGGCAAGGAACCGGTGGGTGAGAACAACATGGCGGCGAGTTTCCGTTTCGCCGACGGCTCCATCGGGAACCTGACGTACTGTACGGTGGGCAGCAAGGCTTCCTTGGGTGAACGGGTGGAAGTCTTTGGGCAGGGGTTCGGCGTGGATACGCAGAACTTCACGGAATCGCGCGTGCACGGCGGCGCGACGGTGCGGCGCACCAGCATGCTGCCTCGTAAGGGCTACGATGCGCAGATGGCATCGTTCCTCGATTCGGTGATGCACGGCAAACCACTGGCGGTAGATGTACGCGATGGCGCGAGGGCCACGCTGGGCTGCATCAAGATGCTGGAATCGGCCAAGAGCGGGCAGCCCTGTGAGATCGAGCTGAGCGACGCCCTGGCCGGATAACCATGCGCATCCTGCAGTTCGGAGTCTTCCCTCCACCGAACGGCGGGGTGCAGACCAACGTGAAGGCGATTCGCGACTACGCGCGGGAGCACGGCCACCGGTGCGGCGTGGTGAACCTGACGCGGCACCGGCAAGCCGAGACCGATGACGTCTTCTACCCCACCAGCGCGCTCCAAGTGATGAAGTTGGCGGCGACTTATCCAGCGGACATTCTGCACTTCCATCTTGGCGGCCAGATCATGCCCCGCTTGCTGGGACTGTATCTGTTCGGCTCGCTGATGCCTGGCAAGCGCACGGTGCTGAGCTTTCATTCCGGCGGGTACCCCTCCTCGCCCGAAGGCAGGGCGGCGAAAGCGGCAAGCTTTGCCGGGTTCGTATTCCGGCGCATGGACGGCATCATTGCGGTGAATGCCGAGATCGCCGAATTGTTCCGGCGAGTCGGTGTTTCTGATAATAAGATCCGAAATATCGCACCGCATTCCTTTCCTGCCGCGCCGCCTCCGGTGGAATGGCCGGAGCGGCTGCGCGTCTTCATAGCGCAGCACGCCAGGCTACTGGTGACGGTAGGACTGCTGGAGCCGGAGTACGATCTGCCTTTACAGATCGAGGCGATGGCTCAGTTTCCAAACGCGGGCTTAGTGATTGCCGGGTCGGGCAGCCTGGAAGGCAGCTTGCGAGAGCTGATTGCTTCGAAACCGTATGCCGATCGAGTGCTTCTCTATGGCGATCTGCCGCGCGACGTCACTCTGAATCTGATGGTGAAGGCGGACGCGTTTTTGCGCACCACGCTTTACGATGGCGATTCGGTTTCGGTTCGCGAAGCGCTCCACTTCGGCACGCCGGTCATCGCGACCGAAAACGGCATGAGGCCGGAAGGCGTAAGGAAGTTCGCTGTTGGTGACCGCGCCGGATTGGAACGCGCGATTGCCGATCAACTGCTGCAGGGCCGCGCTCCTTTCACTCCCAAGCTGACGGAAGACACCGACAATCTGCGCCAGGTACTAGACCTCTACAAAGAACTTAGTAGTTCCTGATCCGGATATTGCGAGTTTCCATCTTCATGGGTCCGGTGGTCTTGTGGAGTTGAATCCCCAACGCGCCTTCCATCTTGCGATTGGCCTTGTCGTCATCGACGATGACGCACATCAGGCGTCCATTGAAGATGTGGATCAGCGTGTTGCCGCGGGCGATGATGGTCACGTCGTTCCAGTCGTCGACCTTGATCGCGTTCTTGAGTTCCGCCGCGTCTCCGACCGAACCGATGGAGCCCGCTTTTTGGCCATCGGGAATGCTGACGACCTGACCGCGCAATGCCAAAAACGCACGGCCGCGCTCTTCATAAAGCTGACCGGTATAGTGCTGCTGCGCATCGATATCGGCCTGGTAGCCCTTGAGCACCCATTTGGCAACATCGGGCAACTCCACGCTGCGGTATTGGATGCCGGTGTTGCCGGTCTGCGCGCCGGTGAGCCGGTATTGCAGGCGGAGCTCGAAATCGGCCGGTTGGCCGCCTTTGTAGATACAGAAGATGTTTTGTTTCGGCTGGTGATCCGCTTTCGTCTCGCCGACCAGCGCTCCATTTTCGACGCGCCAGAAATCCGGGTCGCAATCCCAGTTGGCCAATGTCTTGCCGTCGAAGATCTGGGTAAAGCCGGTCTCCGGGAGAGGCGCAACCTGCGCGGTGGCCGCCGTCAACGTAAGAGCTGTAAACACTATGGTTCGGAATGTCATGAAATTTTCTCCCAGGTTCGGTTCTTTGCGGACCGCAGGACCGCGTCGGTGACGTAATCGGTTTTCAGTGCATCACGGAATGTCGGGGCCGCGGGGGTGCCGGAGGCGAGGCCAGCGAGAAAATCGGCAGCCTGATGGATGAAGGTGTGTTCGTAGCCGATTTGCAGACCGGGCACCCACCAATGCTTCATATACGGATGATCGCCATCGGTGATGTGGATGCTGCGCCAACCGCGCAGGCTGCTTTGATCGGAGTGATCGAAAAATTCCAGGCGATGGAGGTCATGTAGATCCCATTTCAGCGATGCGTTCTCACCGTTGATTTCGAGCGTATAGAGAGCTTTATGACCACGCGCATAACGGGTGGCTTCGAAGGTGGCGAGCGAACCGTTGCTAAATCGCGCGAGGAATGCGCTCGCGTCATCAATGCGCACAGGTTCGGTTTTGCCGCTGCCGACATGCTTGCGTTCTTTGATGAAGGTTTCGGTCATGGCGGTGACTTCGGCGATGGGGCCATTGAGCCACATGGCGGTATCGATGTTGTGCGCCAGAAGGTCGCCCGTGACACCGCTGCCCGCGACGGAAGCATCGAGCCGCCACAAGCCTTCGCCACCCTGGGGCAATTCGCTCGAGATGGTCCAATCCTGCAGGAAAACGGTGCGGTAGTGAAAGATGCGGCCCAGGCGGCCTTCGTCAATCAGTTGCTTCGCCAGAGTGACCGCGGGTACGCGGCGATAGTTGTACCAGACCATGTTGGCAACTCCCGTTTTTTCGACGGCTGCGACCATGGATTCCGATTCGGCAGGCGTGCGGCCCAGCGGCTTTTCGCAGAGCACAATTTTGCCCGCGGCTGCGGCGGCGAGCGCAATTTCCGCGTGAGTGTCGTTCGGGCTCGCGATATCGACGGCGTCGATGTGGGGAGATTCCACCAGCTTGCGCCAATCGGTCTCGAAGCTTTCGTAGCCCCAGTTGGCGGCGAAGCTTTCGGCGCGTTCTTTCGAGCGGGCGCAAACGCTTTTCAGGACGGGGCGAATGGGAACGTTGAAAAAATTGGCGACGCGCGAGAACGCATTCGAGTGGGTGCGGCCCATGAAGCCGCAGCCGATGACGCCGATGTTGAGTGTCTTCATGGATCTAATTCCAACCGTGCGCGTTGCGCACTTGGACCATGACGCGTAGCACGTCGTTCCATGTTTCGGGCTTCATCATGACGTCGTTCGGGAACATGCAGCCATCCCAGCAAATATGGCGGAAGGTACGCGTGGGCTGCCCGTTGTCGTCGCGCATCCAGGCTCCGGCATCGTGCACGATGTCGAGACGCCCGGCGGGATCGAGCGGCAGGCAGTGACGGCCGGTCTTATCGTGCGAGCCGGTGCCGTTGACGGTGCCATCGTTCTGGGCAATGTGGAAATCGACAGTCCAGGGGCGCAGGGCGTGGGCAACTTGAGCATAGGCGTCGCGAAGTTGCTGGGGCGTGTAGTTCGGGGGCAGCAGGCTGTCTTCGGGGGCATTGTGCCCCATGGTGAAGAGCATGGTATGAGCCATATCGGCCTGAAAGCCGACGACTCCGGGCATGTTCACCGCTTCCAGAAGTTCGCGCATCCTGCGCCAGGAGTGCATGCCGGCCCAGCAGATTTCACCTTCGGCGGCGAGGACTTCGCCATGATCCTGGGCGATTTTGCCGGCCTCCTGAAATGTTTGGGCGATTCTGCGGGTGTTTTCGGCGGGGTTTTCCGCCCAGGCGGAGGGGGGCGCGGCGGAATCGATGCGGATCACGCCGTATTGCCGGATGCCGAGATCGCGAAGCTTCGCGCCGATGCGGCAGGCTTTGCGAACCTGGGTGAGAAAGGCATCGCGTTCGGCGGCGGTGCCCATGGCGGAACCGCCGCCGGTGGGCTCCCAAACGGGGGCGACGAGAGAGCCGGCGAGCAGGTTGAGATTGCGCAGCCGCTCGGCAAGGCGGGCGAGATCGTCATCGGACGAATCGATATCGGTATGAGGGAGGGACAGAAACAGATCGACGCCTTCGAAGCGGTTGCCGTCCACTTCGGCGGCGGCGGTGAGCGCCAGCATGTTTTCGAGGGAAATGGGCGGTTCGGAATCGGGACCCTTGCCGACCAAGCCAGGCCACATGGCATTGTGCAGAGCGGGGAATTTATGGAGAGCAGTCATCATTTTAGGAAACGTGTGAAATCCCAGTACAGTATATAAGGAGAGAGATGAAGAAATTCTGCTTGGCCGGGTTGGGCGCGCTGATGGCCGCAGGGCTGGTTTCGGGCCAGGCGCTGACGCTGCCCGCCGGGGCTGGAAAGGCCACGACGGAAAAAGTTTGCGGTGCGTGCCATGGCGCGGAATTGATGATCGGGCGGCAGGAGACGCGCGAAACGTGGGCGGCCATTACCGACGATATGGTGCAGCGCGGCGCACAGGGGACCCCCGAGGAGTTTTACGAAGTGGTGGATTACCTGTCCACGAACTTTTCGAAGAGTTCGCCGGCCACGAAGGTGAACGTCAATCAATTGACAGCCAAGGATCTGGAAAAGGTGCTGCGGCTGCCGGAAGAGCAGGCGGCGGCGATTGTGAAGTATCGAGAATCGCCCGGAAATTTCAAGTCCGTGGAAGATCTGGCGAAGGTGCCGGGCGTGGATGCGGCGAAGATCAACGCCAGTAAAAATCGGTTGGCATTTTAGGCTGCCCGGGCCTGTGCATCCGGGGCCGTTGTGCATGATTGTGCATGATTTTCAGATTTAGTCTTGTGCACAACGCCCAGATGCCAACCGAGTGTCTGCCCGTAATGCGCTTCCATTTCCGCAGTGGCGGTGCAGAGCGCATTGATTGAGGGTGGAGCGCTGGCCGCGATATTGAGTATGGCCAAGGCGGCGCGGAGGCGAAGCGCGGGAGTTGCGTCGGGGGAATCGAGAATTTCGCTCAGCACCTGAGCGGCGCGCGGGGCCAGTTCGACGGCTTGTTGATGCCAGGCGAGGGCCTGTTCGCGCATGGCGAACTCCATCTCGCGGGCGAATGCGGGGACGCTTCTGCGCCAATTCCGGATGGTGTTGCGATGGATGCCGACGTCGGCGGCTGCCTGACCGATGGATTGGCCTTCGGCGAGGAGGGCGAGGATGCGGTGCTGCGCGGGGTTCAAGCTGCGATCGGGGGAGTAGCGTGGCGCGTCCGTGGTGGGAGCCATCTGTGTCGGTATCCTTCCGCTTCGAGGGTAGCTGATGGTGGGCGGAGGAAATTCGGGATGGTGGGGTTTGATGAGCGCGGGCGGGGAAAATAAAGTTGGAAGGGCGGTGACTGAGCGACGGGCGAGCTTGGTTTTGAATCAGCGAGGGATCAATACTTGTGTGGGTCTTGGGGATTTAGAGAACGCAGCAGAATATTCGTATCGACGAGCGTCGCCACTTATAGACCACGGTCAGCATAGATCGATTCGCGGTTCATGGCTTCGTCAGAGAGCGCGGGAAGATTCATCCCTTCGTGACTGCGCGTCCATGCTTCGAAACGGCGCACCCATTCTTCCGGGCCGAGTTCCAGGGGCGCTGCGACGGGCTGATGCGCGACTAACACCTCGCGCATCGCATCCGCGAGCGCCAGACCACGTGCTTGCGCATCGGCGGCGGGAGGGACAGTTTCAAATTGAGGAATCGTACTCGCTAACTCCCGGCGAAGGGATGGTTCACTTCGATGACCGCGAGAGTACTCCGACAGCTTTCATCCCGCTCTATACACGATTTGGGCCATATCTGGAGCAACCTTTTCCACATCCCAGTGCGCCAAGGCGATTTGCTCCTGAAAATCACAAAGGGGAATGGAACCTGTCAGATATTTCCGAAACGTAGCTAGAATTTCAGCAGCAGGTTTGTTCATGAGACCTGCTTTATCAAGAGCGAGCACAGTTAAGCGAACGCCACGGTACGACTACACAGTACGCGAGAGAGCGCTTGCCAAGCGCCGCCGCTTTCATATAAGATCACACGCAGGTTTACTAAAGGGGATATTGAATGCGAGCTCGGTTGTTTGCAGGGTTGTGGATGCTGGTTGCCTGCGTGGTGCCGGCGATGGCGCAATCGGTGGGTGAGATTGCGGGAGAGGTGAGAGATTCTTCGGGTGCGGCGATTGCGGATGTGCGCGTCACCGCAACCAATATCGATACCAATGTTTCGCGCAACACGACCACGAATACGTCGGGCACGTATGATTTTCCGGGATTGAACCCCGGCAACTACTCGGTGAAAGCGGAGAAGCAGGGCTTTAAGACCGTCACCAACACGAACATCGCGCTACAGGTGCAGCAGAGCGCGCGTATCGATATTGAGATGGCTGTGGGGGCGGTGACGGAGTCGGTAGAGATCAATGCCTCGGCCGCGCTGCTGACTACGGAAGACGCGACGGTGGGTACGGTGATTGAGACCAAGCGCATTGTGGAACTGCCGCTAAATGGGCGGAACTATCTGCAGCTCGTAGCGCTTGCGCCGAATGTGAGCTATGGATTCGGCAACGCGGGGCAAGCGGTGGGACGGCAGGGCGGCGACCGCTCGACGCAGAATATCGCGGTAGGCGGCAATCGCGCTTACTTTACGCAGTTCTCGCTCGATGGCGTGGAGAACACAGATCCGAATTTCAATACCTATGTGATTTTGCCGTCGATCGATGCGTTGCAGGAGTTCAAGGTGCAGACCGGCGTATATCCGGCTGAGTTTGGGCGTGAAGCGACACAGATTAACGTTTCAACACGCTCGGGCGGCAATCAATTTCATGGTGCGCTGTTTGAGTTTCTGCGCAATGACAAGTTGGACGCGGCGAACTACGCTTTCACGGCAAAGCGCGTTGTAAAGGATCCGTTTAAACAGAATCAATATGGCGGGACGTTTAGCGGTCCGGTGATTTTTCCCAAGCTGTTTAACGGGCGCAACCGCCTGTTCTTCATGGGGAACTATGAATCCTATCGCCTTCGCCAGAGCAATCAGTCTACGTATTCTCTTCCTACGGCCGCGAACCGCACGGGTGACTTTTCAAACCTGCTGGCGCAGGGAGTGACGATTTACGATCCAAGCACGCGCGTTTATAATTCCAGCGGTGCGCTGGTGAGCGCGCAGGCGTTCCCAGGCAATATAATTCCTACGAGCAGGATCAACCCGATTTCTACTAAGTTTCTGCA
The DNA here is from genome assembly GCA_038229155.1 of Bryobacterales bacterium. Classification (GTDB taxonomy): domain Bacteria; phylum Acidobacteriota; class Terriglobia; order Bryobacterales; family Bryobacteraceae; genus JALYXI01. Next base: position 7,621 of record JBBROT010000099.1, read on the forward strand.
GTTTTACCCGTCGCCGAACCTTACACCGGGCGCGGGGTCGACAATTAATTTTCAGCAATCGCAGGGTGCGCCGCGAAACAAAGACCAGTTCATTTTCCGCATGGATTTCACGGAATCGACGAAATCGCAGTGGTTCGGGCGGTATAGCTGGAACGATGAGAATCAGTTGAATGAAGGATTGCTGCTGAATGGAAACAAGGTTTTGACCAATGTGGAGCAGTATGTTGGTTCGAACATTCGCGTGTTCTCCCCTTCGGTTGTGAATGAAGCGCGTTTCGGTTACAACCGTTTCTTCAATTCGGCTGGACGGCAGTTAGCTTTTCAGCGTGATGTGGTGACTGAGTTAGGAGTTCCGGGCTTAGCGGGTGGCACGCCAGTCACCTATGGAATTCCGGGAGTGGGGTTTGTAAGATATAGCGGCTTCGGCGATGATTCGGACGGGCCTTATGCGAATGATAATAATTCGCTGCAGTTCGTGGATGGTATTTCCATTGTGCGCGGGCTGCACTCTTTCAAGCTAGGCGGCGAGTATCGCCGAGACAACTACAACCAAGTGGGAAATCAGTTTGCCCGCGGCAACTTCGTGTTCGATGGCAATGCAACGAAGAACCCGACGATTGCAGGCAGCGGCGGCGATGAGTTCGCGGATTTCCTGTTGGGACAAGTGAAGCGTTCGGAAGCGGCTGTTGCGATTGCGAGCGCAAAATTTTTACAGAACAGTTTCGCGCTGTATGTGGATGACACCTGGAAGTATAGTTCGAAGCTGACGTTCACGATGGGTCTGCGCTATGAACGCATTCCGCCATTCACGGACACAGACGGCCGCTTGATCACGGTGGGTATTCCGGCGGATCTGGCGATTCCGAATGTTCAAGACCCGGCTCTGCACCCTTATTTCGAGCGCCAGGGCTCCGGGGCGTTCTATGACGGGATCAACCTGAGATGGCCAGCCATCCAGACCCGGCGCGATGGGAAGTTAGGCAATGCTTTGGTGAAGACGGATAACTTCAATTTTGCGCCGCGTTTGGGCGCGACATGGAACCCGACCCCCAAGTGGGTATTCCGGACGGGCTTCGGTATCTTCTATTCACAGGACACCGGCAACCCCCGTTTCGACGTAGCGCGTAATCTGGCGGGCCGCACCCGTTTCGAGAGCGACAACAATACGCTTTATACGTTTCAGACGGCCTTTGCCAGCCTGGCGGGGACGGTGGCGAACGTGACCACACCTTATGCGTTCGCGAATCTGTATGACCGCAAGACGCCGCGCACGATGACTTACCTGCTCAACATTCAGCGGGAACTGCCGGGCAATACGGTTCTAGAACTTGGCTACCTGGGGTCGCTGAGCCACCATTTGGAATCGCTCCGTGCGGTGAATGAAGCTCTGCCTGGCACTACTCCGAATGCGACGCGGAAGCCGTTTCCGGAATTCGGCCGTATTCAGTTGGTGGACGCCAGTTCAAACGCAAATTACAATGCGGCATCGATCAAAGTGACGAAGCGATACGCAAACGGTCTGACCTATCTGGCGGCGTTCACGTGGGCGAAATCAATTGATGACTCCAGTTCCATCCGCACTAATGATGGCGACACACTGTTTCCGCAGAACAGCCACTGTTTACGTTGTGAGCGCGGAAATTCGATCTTTCAAACGAAAAACCGTTTTGTCACCTCGCTACTATATGATTTGCCCGTGGGTAAGGGGCGGCAGTTCGATGTCAGCAACCGCGTGTTGAATGCGATTGTGGGCGGCTGGCAGGTGGGTACAATTTTCACATATCAGACCGGGTTCCCGCTGACCATTAGCACGAGCGGAAGGGATCTTTCCGGGACAGGCGGTGGGTTCGATAGGCCGAATGCTACTGGAATTTCGCCTGTGCTGCCGAACGATTTGCAGACGACGGAGCACTACTTTAACAACTGCATGCCGGCAAGCGGAAACGTTCCGGCAAGGAACTGTGGGCTGAACGGTACGACTGGGCCATCTTACGTGGCGCAGCCTGACGGTACCTTCGGCAACACCGGCCGCAATACGTTAATTGGACCGCGTTTGTTTAACTTCGATGCTTCAGCGATTAAAGATTTCCATGTTTCGGAAAGCCAGTATTTACAGTTCCGTTTCGAGAGCTTTAATTCGACGAATCATCCGAACTGGGGGAACCCGAATTCCAATGTATTCTCCCCGGATTTCGGCACAATTGCCGGTACACGTACCGCGATGCGGCAGTTGCAGTTAGCTCTGAAGTATATCTTCTGAGGTTTCGAGAAAAAGCGGGGGAGAGCGGGTCCCAGGAGGGGGATCCGCTTTTTTCGTTTAGGAATCGAGAGCTTCGGAGATGAGTAGCTGCCAGCCGGGCAGAAGCGGAGAGGAGAAAGAATCTTCCTCGCCGAGGATGATGAGAGGGGAAGTGGAAGTATAGATCAGGACGTAGCGATCTAGTGGGAAGACCTGCCAGACTTCCTGAACGCCGTGGCGCAGGTAGGCTTGCACTTTGCGGGCACTTTCCAACGTGCGTTCCGACGGCGAGATGATTTCTATCGCGATATCGGGGGCACCGAGGACGGGGATCTTATCTTCATCCAAGTTGCTCCAGTTGTCCCCCAGGAGAACAGCGACATCCGGTCGAAGACGAGTATTGTTGCTTAGAGCGAACTCAACATCGGGGTAAACGCGACCGAGAGCATCGTGTC